>JBBDSF010000024.1:0-1905 GCA_040905125.1 Pseudomonadales bacterium
GCGCGTTTTTAAACCAATGTCCAACACACGCCGCTGATGCAGGTTCAACACGTCCGGAAGGCGGCGTAACCCGCACGTGACCGGGGAGCAACACGCTTTTGTATGGGCGCTGCCTGGCGCAGTCCGAAAGAAAAGGATTTTGCCCGGGTTCTGGAGATGGTGAAGGCGGTTAATGAGCTCGGACTTGAATCATGTGCGACCCTGGGGATGCTGTCATCAGAACAGGCGGCAAGACTGAGAGAGGCCGGGCTGGCGTACTATAATCATAATCTGGATACCTCGCCGGAATTTTATAAAACCATAATCAGTACACGTGACTATGATGACCGTTTACAGACCTTGCAGTATGTTCGGGATGCGGGCATGAATGTTTGTTGTGGCGGTATTATCGGCATGGGTGAAGCGTTGAGCGATCGGGCAGAATTACTTTCTGTGCTTGCGAACATGGAAAAGCACCCTGAAAGTGTTCCGATCAATATGCTGGTAAGGATTGAAGGGACACCACTTGAAAATGCAGAACCGATCAGCTTTCTTGAAATCGTCAAGACAATAGCAGTCGCGCGGATATTAATGCCGACGTCAAGCCTGCGTTTATCAGCAGGAAGAAATGAAATGTCGGAAGCGGAACAGGCCCTGTGTTTTTATGTGGGGGCAAACTCCGTTTTTTTTGGCGAAAGATTGCTAACCACTGACAACCCGCAACAGGAGAAAGACCTTGGTCTGTTCAGCCGTCTTGGTTTAAGTCTCAGATCCTGATACGTGAAGTTGGATAAAAAAGCCGACATCAGTTATCAGGCCGGCCTGGAATTTTCAGCTGACACCGACAAGCTGCGGCAACAGGGACTGTATCGAAAAGAAAGAATCATCTCCGCACGTAACAGTGTCAATATCGAGATTGATGGGCAGCCCCTGATAAATTTTTGCAGTAATGATTATCTTGACCTTGCCTGTGATCCGCGAATAAGTACGGCAATGAATGCCGCTGCACAAAAATTCGGCACCGGCAGCGGTGCCTCTCCCCTGGTCTCCGGAAAAACAGTGCTTCATCACGAGCTTGAAGAGCTGCTGGCGCAATTAACTGGAAGGGACAGGGTGTTGCTTTTCTCTTGTGGCTATATGGCAAACCTGGCGGTAATTTCCGGACTGGTACGATCACGCGGTGACGAGGTTTTTGAAGATAAATTGTGTCATGCCTCAATGATAGATGGTGCAGCAATCAGCCCGGCGTGTTTGAAACGCTACCAGCATGCCAGTCCAGCATCCCTGAAAAAGTTGCTTTTGACCTCTTCAGCCAAAAGAAAGTTAGTGCTTACTGAGTCTGTATTTAGCATGGATGGTGACATTGCACCCATCACGGAGATCGCAAGATGTTGTCATGAACAACAAGCCTGTCTGGTCGTCGACGATGCGCATGGGTTTGGAGTGATAGGAAACAAAGGTTGGGGTGGGCTGGATTTCTTTGACCTTGATCAGTCAGCGGTCCCCCTGCTCATGGCAACCTTTGGCAAGGCGGTGGGTGTCTCAGGTGCCTTTATCGCCGGCCCGGACAGCTTGCTGGAGTCGCTTGTTCAGGGTGCCAGGCCTTATATTTACAGTACTGCACCTCCGATACCGCTTGTCGCCGCGATTAAGCAATCCTTGCATATCATGTCAGAGGAGCCCGAGCGTCGCCTGCATCTTGATGCGTTGATACAAAGATTTCGTACGGGCGCAGAACATCTTGGGATAAAGTTATTACCCTCGGAAACACCGATCCAGCCGGTGGTTATAGGTGACCCTGATGAAACCGTCGATGTAAGCAGACGACTGGAACAGCAAGGATTCTTTGTCAGTGCAATCAGACCTCCGACTGTGCCTGCGAACACATCCAGATTGAGAATTACATTAAGCGCCGGGCATGCGCCC
>JBBDSF010000025.1:0-5983 GCA_040905125.1 Pseudomonadales bacterium
GCCTGGCTGTGGCAGGGGTAGTATCTGCTGCAGCCACACTGGTTCCATCAGCCGCGACATCAGATTCTTCGGCGGCGCTTTCGCCAGCCGGTTCAGTTGTCGCCATTTGTCCTTCGTCAGATTTGGTAACGTCCGCGGCAGCGACGCGAGCCTCTGCCGACCCGGATGTCGGTACCGGCACGTCGAGCTCATAATAGATGTTCTCCAGTAACCGGAGTCGAGTGTTGTCGTCGTTCTCCCGCGCCTGTATCAACCTGGTTTCAGCGTCTTCCAACCATTGTTGCTGAGCACGCTCTGTGCTCACATCCCACAAATCGACCAGGTTGATAATCTCATCGTCAGTCAGCGTTTCATCCGCCAGGATTTCATCGGTATAGGAACCCAGCACATCGATCGGTTCCCGACTGACGGTGCGCTGGGGTATGCTGGCCGCTTCGGGTTCCCGTGGTGGTTCCTCTTCTCCGGATATCAAAAACATTAAACCGGCAGCCACAACGATAAGACCTGCCACACCGGCAATCAAAGCAGGCCGAGACCGGGTTAGTCGCGATTTAATGTCAGGCATTCGACGATCAGTCGCGGTGACTGAGTCAGCGGCAGCATGATGGCGGTCACGATGGTCGGTTACAGTTTCTTCGTCTTCATCCTGTCGCAGCCTCGCTTCTATCAACTCCGCTCGACGACGCCGATAGGTTTCTTTGGTCAGCTGTCCTCGCCCGAAGGCGCGACTTAATCGCAATAGTGATGACTTATTCATAACACAATGCTCACAAGGTTCGGACGAGCCGGACCCCGGTTAATGGGTCCCCCGATTCGTCGGTTGCTTTGGCCAATTCCGGCGTACATTCCTGATTGGGATCGACATACGCGCCGCCTGCCGCCTTATAGCTAGAGCCATCTATCACAAGTTCCTGCGCGTTGCCGACGCTATGAGCAAGGCCCCAGCCATTTAAACCATTTTGCTTCCAGGCGTTGATATCTTCCATTCGCTGCCCGCGGCTACCACCAACCGATACGCAATTGCGATCACGCTGCAAGTTTCCATCCGCGCTGGCGGCGACTCTCCATTCCTCATAGGTAGGTATTCGATATTCCTTACCTGTCTCGCTGGACAACCAGCCTGCATATGCTTTGACTTCGCTGACGCTAAGGCCCGTCATCGGCAAATTCTCCTCCTTGCCAGATGGCGTACAGTTTCCCGTCGACTCGCAATAAGCATTGTAATCACCCACTCGAAGTTCGTATCGCATCATGGCCAGCGGCCCATTCGTGCTCTCGACAACGACAAGGCGCGGACCCTTGATTTCACCAATGGCGTCATAGCAGGTGGCGGCGCTTCGGTAGCCCATGCCTTTCATATTCGCACTACAGGGTCTGCCGGCTACCTGTGGCTCAGCCTCTTCCGCCGCTGGCATTTCCATACGAGTGAACAGCGCGACATTGGGATGATCCGCGCGCGCCTGCTCGAGCAGTTGACGCGCTTGCGAGGCATTAACCTGCGCCGTTGCCATGATTCGTTCAGCCTTCTGGTACAAGGAGAGTTTTTGCTGTAACTCACCGGAGTCCGGCTTGTACTCGAGGCCTTCCTCCACATAGTCGATGGCATCATCCAAATTCTCGGGAACATCAACTTGCTCGGCAAGTGCCAGAAATGCAACCTCGGCTTCATTGGGCACGGTCTTTGTGAAGAATTCGTCATTCTCATCCAGGTTCTCCTCACGCAGCGTGGTCAAAGTCGACCTTGCCGAGGAAATGTCCCGTGCCTGCATCTGATTAATGTAGCTCTGCTTCAACCCTGCGATCCTTGCCAGGCGACGCGCCTCGGCCTGCTCGTTTTGATAGGCCTGCCGGGAGTCCACTACGTCATCTCGCAGACCTGCGATCCGTCCATGGGAGCTGTCTATTTGCTGGGCGTTGTCAATGGCATCGATGGCGTCATCAAAGCGATTTTGTTCCTTCAAACGCTCCGCTTCGTTGATCCAGGCATCTGCCGCCTGGAACCTGATATCTTTGGAGAAAGTGGTTTCACCGTTTTGGAGTGCCTCATACTCAGCCAATGCCACCATCAATTTTTCCGTTTCCAGCGTGGACCCGAAATTCGCGATCAATGATTCCAGTCTGGTTTCAAGCCGGGCAATCTGTTGCTCTCTTTGCGCTTGTAGCCGTTCTTGCTGGCGCGCTTCCAGTGAATCTTTTGTATCTGCAAGGCGGGATTCTGACGGAAAAACATCAAGACCGGCACGAACCGTTTCCATCGCCTGGTCCAACTCCCCCGCATCCGCGAGTTGCCTCGATTCCGTCAGATATCGTTGTAACAACGTCTCTCTTGCCGATGCCAGCACCTCATTGTTCGGGTCCTCGATTTCCAGACGATCGAGGAGATCAACGATTTCATCAGCCCCGTCGCCGGAAAGCGCTTTGTTTTCCACGGCGTCTTGTACGTCTGTTTCGAGCTGAGCAATTCTTTGTTCTCGCTCGCGTTCCAGGCGCTCCGCTTCTTCCGTGGCAAGCTCGGTGGTCGCACCTTGTTCAGCACGTTCAATACGACCAATTTGCTCCCGGAGTTCCGACCGGAGGCTCAAATCGCTAGTCACTTCGAGAGCGCTGGCGACATGTTCTCTCGCGTCGTCCCACTCTCCCTGGCTCGTTCTAAGACGCGATTGTTTTAGCCAACCCCCGGCAATTTCATTTTCAGCCTCACTGATTACATCGGGTTCAACATTCAACGTACGCAATTCCGCCAGCAGTGGTAATGCCTCACCCGGATTCGATCCCCGGCTGACGCGTTTGATGTTCCGGGTCAGGTTGCTGACCCGCTCTTCAAACTGACTTTGAGCCGTCGTAACAGTCTCCTTCAACTCGGTGAACGTTGACGGTTTCAATGCGGGCTCAAACCGGTCCACCAATGCCACCGGCTGCTCCCAGTTTTGCGTCGCGATCTGCGCCTGAACTTCGTTTTCGAGCTTACGTTCGAGCGCGTCCTGGTACGCCAGCAGCGTGGCGTTGTTGGGTTCTAATTGATACAGGCGATTAACATCGTCAACGACAGCCTGCATCTCTTCAAGCGAACTGGAACTCGAGATGTGATCGATATTTCCAGCCAATTGAGCAACCCGCTCTTCTTTTTGATATCGGTCGAGACGATTTTCGAGGCTATTTTTGAGCGCCAGCATGTTGGAGTATTCGGACGCGATTCGTTGATCATCCCCTAACAACTCGAGACCGAACTCCATCATCTGATCAGCCTCTCCAAACTTCTCTTCACTCATCAATTCCCTGCTGGCATCCGACAGGGTTATGATTGCCAGCCTTGCACTTGCTTCCTGTGGATAATTTTTATCGATTTTTCGGAAAGTCTCCCACAGAGGCCCAAGCTCTGCGTAACGCGACTCAAATTCGTCGCTATTCAGCAGGTCGTTGAGTTCGGTATCAAGATCATTAATGCGCTCGTTGCGCCTGGCGGTAAATTCTTCGTCCAGTTGCAGAAAGCGGCCGTGATATGAATATAGCTCTCGGGCTTGCGCAAGGTAAGGCTCCGCCTTCACGAACTCGTCGGTCTCAATTAATTCCTGTACCCGTGTGGCCAGATAATCAAGCACCACCTCACGCATTTCGTTCTCGAAGAATAATTGCTCTTCGTCGGGGTCGCGGGTTTGAATGTCATCGATGTGCGTCATTATTTCCTGGTGCTGTTCGCCGTTTTCCACCAGGGCCCTGAAATTCTCGACCTCTCTTTCGGTCAAGTAGGTCGGCAAATAAAGACCGAAGGCAATGAGCGCCACCACCGCCGCGGCGCTGCCCAGAATAAGCTTGGTGTTAACCGGTCGCCGTTCAAGCAGGAACTCATCCGTGAAGTCGCTTAACTTCCCGGTCCTTTTGTCCCGGTCGAACTCAAGGCAACGGGCCAGCGCATTCCACTGCCAGGGCTTTAGCTCAGGAATACGCTCGGGCTTCATGCCTGCTTCCCTGGCCTTGTCCGCTGGCATTTTTCGCTTGCCCTGTCGGAACGGATGCTTGCCAGTGATCAGTTCGTAGGCAATACAACCCAGCGCGTAGATATCGTCGCGCGGGTCCGGATTGGTACCATCCTCGAGCATCTCGGGGCTGGCATAGCTGGGGGTTAAAGCGCCCAGTTCGCCGGCATCGAAGCTGTCCTTGGGCGTTTGGCCGGCCTCGCGCGCGATACCGAAGTCCAGGATTTTAACTTCGTCGTTGTCAATGAAGATGTTACCGGGTTTGAAGTCCGAGTGGATAACCCCGCGGCGATGGGCGTAGCCCAGCGCGTCGCTCATCTCTCCGATGTATCGTTTGGCAACGTCAAGAGGAAAGCCATCCGGATTCATCTTGATAAGATCGCTCAAGTCCTTGCCGCGCATGACCTCCATGGTCATGAACACCTGGTGTTCATCCCGGCTAAAGTCGTAGACGTTAACAATGTGGGGGTGTGCCAGGCTTTGGGTTTTTCTCGCCTCTCGCTGCAGCGCTGTCAATGACTCCGGGTGTCGCTTGAACTCCTTGTTCAGTACCTTGACGGCAACTTCGGCATCCGCGTCATTGGCCTCGACCCGGAGCAGGTCCTCGGCCTTGTACACATCACCCATGCCGCCGTAGCCGATAAACTCCGTGAGCCTGAATCTGCCGGCCAGCACGCTGCCCACTTGCAGCGGGACATCGTCTTCTTCCTTAAACGGTTTCTTCCATAGCGAACTCGTCCCGCCTCCGGTCGAGGTCCTGCCACCCTGTGTTGAAGTCCTGCCGCCCTGCGCACGGGTTGATGTCCCTTCCCGGCGACCTCGCGATGACTCTTTTCTGCGCCGCCGCCCGAAAAGGCGTGTTTTCTCGCCATCCTCTTCGCCGCCTTTGTCTTCGCCACCTTTGTCTTCGCCGCCTTCGCCATCTTTGGGATCCGGGCGCTGCTTGAACCGCGTACCCTCATCCCCTGCCTCATTGTCAAGGAATTCATCGACCTTGGCTTTCAGTTTTGTAATGGCCTCGGCGGGAACGACATCCTGTTTTGCCAGGACATCAAGCGCAGCCGAATATCGCTGTACCTTATCGGGATGTTCATTCAGTTCCCGGACCAGGCCATTTTCCAGATCCTCATATGCCACCTGGTTGCTGACATAGGCCTTGATGAGATCCTGAAAGCTGGCATTTTTAGAGTCGGATGAAGGGGGCGGTTCACCGTCCTGATATCCCTGCAAGACATTGATTAAACGGGTATATACATCCTCGCCTATCACCTGGCGTTCAGACAGGTTTTTCAACGCCTGCTGAATGGGCCGGGCATTGCTCGAGTCTCGCCGCAGACAGGCATACAATTCATCTTCGAGCTCAGTGATAGACAGCTCGTTGCTTACGTATGCCTTAAGGTGAGTTTTAAACTCTTCCATCTAAAGGCTCAACCCCGATTATTTCGACTAATTTCAACAAAAATCAATGTCACGTTATCCGGTGAACCCCCGCCCAATACGAGATCCATAATCTCCTGGCCGGCGGCCTCTATGTTGGAACCATGATTGCGGACAATGGTTTCAACCTGATCGTCATCGAGCACTTTTTCAATGCCATCACTGCACAGCAAGTATATATCCCCGTCGCGTATCTCATCGATTTCAAAATCTGCAAAAACCTCGTCATCAGCGCCCACTGCACGCGTGATAACGCTCTTGTCCGGATGCTCGGATACTTCATCCGGGCTCAGTTTTCCGTCGTCAACGAGTTCCTGTAAATAGGTATGATCGATACTCAGCTGTTCAAGATGGTCCTGACGAAAGCGATAGACACGGCTGTCCCCCACCCAGTAATAGATAATGTGGCTTCCCTGCAATGCCATGCCGACCACGGTCGTACCAATAACCTTGTCTTCACCGCCGCTCAGCTCTCGAAGGTACGAGTTGACGTCGATGATGCAATCTTCGATGTCGTCGACGAACTGCGTGAATTCCCGCTGCCGTGTCAGTTTAGACAACGCATCAGTCAG
>JBBDSF010000025.1:6083-9748 GCA_040905125.1 Pseudomonadales bacterium
TCAGTTTGCCACACGCAACAATCCGGCTCGATGCGTGCCCGATCAAACTCTTTTGCCTGTGACGGCTCATCGCTAAACAGGTTCCTGCCAAGCCAGCCGTCATCCATGTCGAACAACGGAACCCCGGTACAGCCATTACGTGCCGGTGCTTCCCCAGGCTCAAGCGCCACGAACGAATCATACAGCACCTCGAAGTCCCGGGATTCCAACAATGCGTCAATCAGCAGGTCCGTTACCTCGGCCAACCAGTCATCATATCCGCGCAAGTCATGAATCGTTTCAACCCTGTCAACCGGGCACGCCATCAGCAACGGGTAATGCCGGTTCACGCGATCCTCAGAGGGTATCCAGGTGCCCAGCCACGCTTGATTATCCAACACAGCTTCCCCCATAAAGAAGTGCCACACGGGCATGACCTGATAATGCGGGAACCATTTATCACCCAGCATCTTCTTACTCGTGTGCAGCCCGTCACGAAACCATCGATCCATAGCATCGACAAAACTTCGCGGCAGATCCCGACTGACGAAATCACCGCGTGACGGCAACTTGCCGAAGAATCCCGCCATGCGTCAGGACTCCTGGACGTCATGTAACATGCGTGTTGCTTGCCTGAGTAGTTGCTGCGATGCCCTCGTAGCGTAAAATTCTTTTTCTATTAACCGTTGATGGTGTGCCTCGAGACGGGAAACCAACTCCGGGTTGTCCGGGAACATTTGCTGCCAATCCTTTACGAAGACCCGGGTCAGAAATTCGGGATCGAAAGCCGGATCTTCGTTCTCATGTCGACCGGTCAACATCAGGTAGGCTTTTCGCAAGGTCTCAATTTGCCCGGTATCGCGAGTCGAGATGGCTTGCGCGAGACGCTGTTCAATTCTGGAAACGAGTACCGGCAGCAGATGATTCTCGAGAGCCGCCTCGTACGTCGAGCGAACGGCATTTCTCACCGTCTCTGCCTGATTCAATCCCAGGGAGGGGAGCCCATTACTCCTGACCCAGCCAGCCTGACGGAGTTTATCGAGCTCCCTGGCAACCTGCTCAAACGGGGACAAGTCGGACTGATCATCGACGGTCTGCAGTGCGTCGACGGTGTCATTGATGCGGGATATCTCGGTCACATTCGCCTGATACGACAAGGTCCAGGCACCGGCCGAACCCGCCAGCAAACCGCCCGCGAGCACCCAGGTCGCAAATCCCAGAGCCTTCTTGCGGCGCATGATGGATGAGTCCATACCGGCTATCGCCGATTCCCGGAACACCACATCCTTCAACAATCGAGCGAGAAAGAAGCTCTTCCCCTTGCCACTATAGGAGATGGCATCCGGTGAGGCGATGCCGAAGTCCTGGGCCAGATTACCGAGCAATCGATCGATCGGGGTGCCTTCCTGGGTACCGCTGGTATAGTAGATGCCTCGCAGCAGCGGTTGGCCTGTCTCTGCATTGGGCGCAAAGCACTCGCTAACAAATTCGCTGATGATCGTCTTCAGGTTCAACATTTGCGCTGGAAAGCCGACGATAGCGGCGCGATCATCCCTGTCTCTTTCCTCATGAACCCGATCGAGCGTCTGTTCTTCGAGGCGCGATACCAGGCGATCGAAATGTTCACCATATTTCGTGACATCAACCGTGCATTCACCCTTACTGCCCAATTCAAAGGTCTCTCCCCAGACCTGGGCGCGCTCGTCAACGCCATAGTGAGCAAAGAATTCGTTAAACCCGCTCACCATGTCGGACTTGGTGAACATAAAGTACACCGGAAAGGTGATCCCAAGGCCTTGTGTGAGCTCGTCGATACGCTGCCGAATAGTCCTGGCATGGGCGATGCGTTCTTCGCGACTTTGCGCCATCAAATCGGACAGGCTCATTGTCACCATGGCGCCATTGATGGGCCGCGCGGGCCGGTATCTTTTCAGCAGCTCGATGAACTTGCTCCAACCTGCTTCATCGACCTGCTTATGACTGTCCTGACTGGTAAATCGACCTGCGGTGTCAATCAGCACCGCCTCGTCGGTAAACCACCAGTCACAGTTGCGCGTACCGCCAACACCTTTGAGCGCTTCATAGCCAAATTTATCTTCCAGCGGAAACGTGAGGCCGGCGTTCAAGAGTGCTGTCGTCTTGCCGGAACCGGGTGGGCCGATAATGATGTACCAGGGCAGGTCATAGACATACGCCTTGCGCTTCTTCCCTTTATTACTGCTCCTCAGGATGGCGACAGCCTCCTGAAAGCGCTCCTGGATCACGGACGTTTCTTCGTCAATTTCCCGGTCCCCGGCAGCCATCTCGGCCAACATCTTGTCGTTCTTTTTCTTTCCAGCGATGCGCTGCCAGGCGAGGTAGCCGGCCCACACCAGCACCAGCAAGCCGATCAATACCAGGCGATTGTTTTCCGGCTCAAGCGGCCACGACTCGCCGACCGAGACGAGTGGACCCACCATCCAGACGATGGCCGAAGCCACCGCCAGTCCGACGATCTGTATTAGAAGTCCAACGACATTCACTTTATATTACCCAAGCCTGTGTTATTTTTTTATTTGTATCTCTACTCGCCGGTTGAGTGCCCGGTTGGCCGGGCTATTATTACTGACAATATTATCAGTGTCCGCCAGCCCTTGCGCACGGATTCTGGCCAGGCCCGATTCTGTCACCAGAATATCTCTGACGGACTCAGCTCGCGCCGTCGAGAGTTCCCAGTTGGAGGGATACTTCAGCGACCGAATCGGCACGTCGTCTGTATGCCCTGTCACCACGACCGAACTGTTGGTGCCCTCCAAAAATTCGCCTATGGATTCCACAACGGGGTTAAATCGCTCGCCGATACGAGCGCTGCCAGAGGCAAATAAATCATGATGTTTCAATCTTACGATGTGCGCGTCATCACGCTCGAGCACTTCTACCATCCCGTCGCGAATTTCGCTTGCCAGCGAATCGGTGAGTTCATCCATATCGATGTTGTCGTCCACGGCCGCGGGCACATTCACGGCCTGTGCCTCATCTGAATCGGCGTCTGTCACACCCGTACCCGGCAGCACTACTATCGAGTCGAACACTTCCGGCTCGCGCGCCGTCACTTCAGCCAGCGAGCGCATGGTCGGGTCGATGGTCTGACTCAATAACAGATTGAAGCCTAGATACATGGCAATCATCAGGCCCAGGGCCACAGACAGGATCGCCCAGCCGGGAATCCGGTCGAACAACAGTTCACTGGTATTAGCGCGCACGCCTTCCCAGGCGTCAGACAAAGTATAGTCCCGGCGACCCCGCGCCGCCTCGATAGTATTGTAGAGACGATTTCGCAGGTCATGGACTTCCCGGCCACCACCCGAACTCGCCGCATACTTGCCCTCGAACCCAAGCTCAAGACAAATGTAAAACAGTTCCAGGACGGCGAGATTTTTGTTTGGGTCGGCTTCCAGGTCTTCGAGCATTTCAAAGAAGTGATCGCTGCCGTCACTTTCACCATGAAATACGTCCAACAGGCCCTCGTCCTTCCAACTGCTATTCATGCCCCAGGGCGTAGAGCGAACAATCTCGTCGACGAGACAACATAGTGCGTAACTACAAGATCGGGAGAGTTCCGGTGCGTCTGCACCCTGGAAACCGAATGAGATGGACTCAAAGTGACCAATGGATTCTATGGCGTATTCCCTGAATTCTTCCAGGTT
>JBBDSF010000025.1:9848-11582 GCA_040905125.1 Pseudomonadales bacterium
ATCGTCTGCGTCTACCTCTACATCTCGATCACGAAAGTGTGTTTCTTCATCATCGTCATCGAGCAGCGCGAACGCATTGTCTATCTCGGACCAGTCGATTTCCTTATTGCCGCTGCCACTCGATTGAGTGTCTTCCGGGCGCCGGGATACCGGGCGAACGCGGGTGCGGTCGTCGGAATCCGCTTCGGGTTCTACCTGCTCACTTTTTTGTGTAGCCGATGTTTTGGGACGCACCTGGGTCTTGTCGTCTGACTCTTCCAGTTCCGGGGGGACACTGTCTTGTGCGGGCGCCTTCTTTTTGGGCCGGACCTGGGTGCGGTCATCTGACTCGTTCTCGGGTTCTGCTGGCTCGCTCTGTTGCGTCCGGACCTGGGTGCGGTCGTCTTCGTCTTCACGCAGAGGCGCGTCGGACGAGTCAGCGGTCTCGTCGTTCTTGTTCTTCCTCGGTCGTCTACCCCCCGGGCGAATTATGGTGCGGTCACTCATGCACGTCCTCGCGCTGCATCTCAAGTACGATAATAAATATGAAAGTCTTCGCTTTCGTCAAATGCCGATCCAAGACATATTACACCTTGTCCCAGCAGCTGCATTTCTTCCCGGCGAAGATAAACCAGATTGCCATCCGATGTCCTCACGTACGTGCCATTAGTGCTTTGATCGGTAATAATAAAACTGTCACGCTTGAACTCGATCGTCGCGTGTTGTCTCGAGGCGAGCCCGACGTCGGGTAAAGCCAGATCGCAGTTCATGCCCCGTCCGAGCGTAAACGCACCCACGGCACTGACGATATATTCATCCCCGTTGGCGGTGAGTTGCAGGGTATCCCGGGGCGACTCCCGGGGCTCCCGGGCTTGATTGCTGATGTTTTCACCAATGGTGGTAACATCATCCTCCCATTGGATGGTCACCAGATTGATGGGCTCTGCCTTGCCGCGCACGGGTGCACGATCGAATACGCGGCCCAGCTCGCGATGCTCCTCGCTGACATTATCCAACAAATCCTGAGTGGTAATAATCTGACCACCGGTCGCGACGCTGGTCATGCGTGCGGCGACATTGACCGTATTGCCGAACACATCGTTGCCTTCCCTGATAACCGGGCCGTAATCCATACCCACTTTAAGGCCAATGTCTCGGCTTTCAATATCGTTAACCACGGCTTCCTGCATCGCGACCGCCGCGGTAAAGGCCTCATCGGGGTCCTGGAATCTCGCCATCGCTTCATCACCGATATACTTGACGATCAGACCACCGTGATCACGTACGATCTCAGAAATTCGGGCGAGAACGAGATCGACCACAGCCTTGGCCTCGGCATTGCCCATTTTTTCATACAGACTGGTACTGCCGACGATATCGGCAAACAGTATAGCCTCAGCTTCCTGGCTGGATTCACCCGACATAGATCAACCCGTGACATGGCCCCTGCCAACCCCGTGAGCCAATTAGTATAGCGCGGCAGCGCGGCATGCCCAACCGCGACAGAGCCCGGGACTACTCTTCCCCGGCGCTGCCGCTATAGGTTGGCACAGCAAGACCCACCTTCTGAGTCGTTACCTCATTGACATCGGGTGCCGGGTCGAAAGCAGGCCAGGTGGATTCTCCTTCAAACCGGCGAACCTCGATATTCCGGAATTCAAAGATGGTCGAGAGTTCGTCGTCATCCGTTTCCGCGTCCTGCGCTCTGGCGAATTCGTCTTCCTCTTCCTGATCCTCCGGCAACTTGATTCCCGG
>JBBDSF010000026.1:0-2974 GCA_040905125.1 Pseudomonadales bacterium
TCAATCACAGGAACGTGGGTTTATAACGGAGACATTTCCCATATAAGGCTGGAGTGCCTGCGGAATACGGATGCTGCCGTCTTCCTGCTGATAGTTCTCCAGTATCGCGACCAGCGTTCGGCCCACGGCCAGCCCTGAACCATTAAGGGTATGCAACAGTTCGGGTTTGCCGGTCTCCGGGTTACGCCAGCGTGCCTGCATGCGCCTTGCCTGAAAATCGAGAAAGTTACTGCATGACGAAATTTCCCGATAGCGCCCTTGTCCTGGTAACCACACCTCGATGTCGTATGTCTTGGCAGCAGAGAAGCCGAGATCGCCCCCGCATAAATTCACGACCCGGTAAGGTAACCCGAGCCTCTGGAGAATGGCTTCCGCATGACCGGTGAGTTCCTCCAATGCGTCCCAGGAAGACCCGGGCGACACGAACTGTACCAGTTCCACTTTCTCGAACTGGTGATGACGGATCATGCCTCGGGTATCCTTGCCGTAGCTGCCCGCTTCGCTTCTGAAGCAAGGCGTATGACAGACAAATTTGATGGGCATATCCTGACTGTCGACGATTTCATCCCGCACCATATTCGTGACCGGTACTTCCGCAGTCGGTATGAGATACAGATTGCGATCATCCATGAGCTTGAACAGGTCGGCTTCAAACTTGGGCAGTTGGCCGGTACCCATCAGAGATTCGCTGTTGACGATATAGGGGACGTAGATTTCCTCGTAACCATGTTCTTCGGTATGGACCGTCAGCATAAACTGGGTCAATGCCCGATGCAGTTTTGCCAGGTCGCCCCGCATCACTGCAAATCGTGACCCGGAGATCTTTGCCGCGGCTTCCAGATCAAGCAATCCTCCTTCGGCCAGGTCCACGTGATCCCTGGCTTCGAAGGTGAACGAAGGGGTATCTCCCCACTGCCGGATTTCCACATTGTCGTCTTCCGTGTCGCCAGCGGGTACGGACTCGTGTGGCAGGTTGGGAATCGCGATTAACAGCTCGTTCAGTTCATTTTGCAGGGTTTCCAGCGAAGCTTTTAGCTGGTCAAGTTCGTCCCCCAGATTTGTCACTTCGGCCTTCAATGGTTCGATGTCTTCGCCCCGCGCCTTGGCCTGACCGATAGCTTTGGAGCGGCTGTTTCGTTCGGATTGCAGCGTCTCGGTCCTGACCTGCAGGTCCTTGCGTCGGGTTTCCAGTTCCCGAATGCGTCCCACATCAAGATCGAAGTGTTTAATCTTGAGTTTGTGGGCCGCCGTCTCAGGGTCGGTTCTGATCAATTTGGGATCGAGCATGAAATGGGTTTCAGCTATTGAGTCGGGCCGCAATAGTACCAGAGCGCCGCGTCTCAGGCATTGATTTTTGCCGGTCACCAGGCAATATGACGGAGTAGATGCGTACCATCAATACGACAGACTCGTTCATATCTGCCGCCCCAGAAGTAACCCTAGCCAGCAGCCCAGAACGCTCAGGGTCACGCTCAAGAGAATGTTGATGCCGGCTTTCAGCTGTTCTCCGCTTGCGATCAGATTTACCGTTTCCATGGAGAAGGTAGAAAACGTCGTGAATGCGCCCAACAAGCCGACGATGATTGCTGCCCGGACCTCCGGGCTTTCGGCCATGCGTTCCAACAACAATACATACAAGAGTCCCATGGCCAGAGAACCGAACACATTGACCACCAGTGTTCCATAGGGAAAGTCACGCCCCAGCAGCAGATGCACGGCGTTGGACAGCCAGAATCGCAACAGTGTACCCGCCGCGCCACCCGCCGCGATGAGCAAAATACGCGTCATATTATGAGTCTCCCTGGTGATGGTTGTTTTCGTATCGCTGGAATGTACTTTCCTGGTTGAGTTTTCTTAAGTGATCCAGCTTCTCCGCTATCTTCATCTCCAGCCCGCGCGGTACCGGGCGATAATATTCGCGCCCGTCCAGTTCCGGTGGGAAGTAGGACTCGCCTGCCACAAAGCCTTCATCGAAGTCGTGCGCGTATTGATAGCTATCGCCATAGCCCATTTCCTTCATCATGGCGGTGGGCGCATTGCGGATGTGCATGGGCACCTCATGGGAAGGCTGGTTCGCTGCATCGCGCTTCGCCTGCTCGAACGCCACGTAAGTCGCATTACTTTTTGCGGCCACGGCGAGATAGACGACAGCCTGCGCAATGGCCAGTTCGCCTTCCGGGCTGCCCAGGCGGTCCTGCACATCCCAGGCGTTAAGGGTCAGTTGCAGTGCCCTGGGGTCCGCATTGCCAATATCTTCGCTCGCCATGCGAACCACGCGTCTGGCGACATAAAGTGGGTCGCAACCGCCGTCCAGCATTCTTGCCAGCCAATAAAGCGCCGCATCCGGAGAAGAGCCCCGGACCGCCTTGTGCAAGGCGGAGATCTGCTCGTAAAAGATGTCTCCTGCCTTGTCGAAACGCCGATGGTCTGAACCCAGCACTTCCTTGATAATCGTCTCATCGATATGTCCACCGGTCGCGAGATCGGCAGCCACTTCCAGAAGGTTTAACGCCCGGCGCGCATCGCCGTCGGCAGACAATGCCAGTTTATCCAGGATGCCGTCGTCCACATCCAGCTTGAGCTGACCCAGACCCCGCTCATTGTCCGCCAATGCGCGTTTCATTATGGTGACCAATATCTCGGCTGACAGTGACTGGAGCTTATAGATCCGTGCACGCGACAGTAAAGCATTGTTCAGTTCGAACGAAGGATTTTCCGTTGTGGCACCCGCAAAGATGACTGTGCCGTCTTCTACAAAAGGTAGAAACGCATCCTGTTGAGCCTTGTTGAATCGGTGCACTTCATCGACAAATAACAGCGTTTTTCGTGCAGTGGTTTGCCGCTGTTGTCTGGCGAGATCGATCGCCTGGCGTATGTCCTTGACACCGGCCAGTACCGCGGAGATGGCATGAAAATGGATGTCGCATAATGCGGCAATCATGCGGGCCAGCGTGGTTTTACCGGTCCCCGGTGG
>JBBDSF010000026.1:3074-11524 GCA_040905125.1 Pseudomonadales bacterium
CGTCGGGCGGGTTGAAGGTGAATATCCCGGGTTCCAGATCGACATTGACGGCGGGATCGATAAATTCCATTAACACATATTGTCCGAAGTTGTCGCGAATGGAAATGGCTATCGGTAACTCTTCCGTGAATACAATCGTCAAGCTGGCAAATAATCCCGTGGTGGTCTTCGGTTCCAGCACGAAGTGATCACCCCTTTCGCTTTCATAAAATGAAACTCGATAATTCCGTGTAATGGCAGCGGGATTGCCTCCCAGAAGCAGTATAGGCACATCCCGGATCGATTTATCGAGTTGGCTGACAATGACCTGTTCGAGTTCGGCATCGTAGGACCAGAACAAGTCTCCGTCCGAAACCAGTGTCTGGGCATTGGGTTCACCGGTGACAATGCGGAATCGGTCGGGTTTTTCCACCCAGAGTTCTCCCGAGTCCTGACGCGTAATCTCGTTGTTTCTGCCAGTGGCCGATTGTTCGAAACGAGTGTGAAGCGAAGTAATCCCCGATAGCCGATCATTCAACGCCTGTTCATGGCTCGCTGACGCTGCCTGGTCGATGATGATCTGACTATCGCCCCCGGCCAGGGCTGCAGTGGTGAACACAAGGCTCCATAACATAACGAGCGTCATGCACTTATTCCGGTGGTTCATTAGCCAGCACCTCTCTGGAGCCGTTGGTACCCATCTCGCTCACAACGCCCGTTTTTTCCATCGATTCGATCATTCGGGCCGCCCGGTTATAGCCGATTCGGAGTTTTCGTTGTAACGCCGAGATGGATGCACGCCGCGATTCTGTGACGAACTGTACCGCTTCGTCGTACAAGGGGTCCTCTTCGTCGCCCTCCCCGGTAGTTGCAAGCGAAGGACCAGGCAACACGTCCGCGTCAGTTCTCGAATCCAGGATGCTGTCGAGGTAATTGGGCTCACCCAGTTCCCGCCAGCTTTCCACGACCCGGTGCACTTCATCGTCGTCCACAAACGCACCATGTATCCGGAAGGGTAAGGGCTGTCCGGCCGGCAAATATAACATATCCCCGTGGCCCAATAACTGCTCCGCGCCTCCCTGGTCCATGATGGTGCGGGAATCGACCCTCGATGAAACCTGAAACGCGATTCGTGTCGGAATGTTCGCCTTGATAAGTCCGGTTATCACGTCCACGGAAGGCCTCTGGGTTGCCAGGATGAGGTGTATCCCGGCCGCACGCGCTTTCTGTGCAATTCTGGCAATGAGTTCCTCTACCTTTTTACCGACGATCATCATCATGTCGGCAAATTCGTCAATAATCACGACGATAAACGGCAATGTCTCGAGTTCGGGGGCTTCCTGTTCTTCGTCATCGAACACTGAAGGCTCCGATTTCCAGAGCGGGTCCTTGATAGGGCGACCTGCCTTTTGGGCATCCTTGACCTTGCGATTAAAGCCACTGATATTGCGGACACCCAGGGAGGCCATCAGGCGGTATCGGCGTTCCATCTCGGCAACACACCAGCGCAAAGCATTGGCTGCGTCTTTCATATCCGTGACAACGGGTGTAAGGAGGTGCGGAATGCCCTCATAGACAGCCAGTTCCAACATTTTCGGATCCACCATGATCAGGCGGACGTCTTCCGGTGATGCCTTGAACAGTATCGACAAAATCATGGCGTTCAGGCCCACGGACTTACCTGAGCCGGTGGTGCCGGCCACGAGTAGATGCGGCATTTTAGCCAGATCTGTAACAACCGGCTCACCCGAGATATCATGTCCCAGCGCCAGCGTAAGGGGTGATTTGGAATTGTCGTAAGCCTTCGAGGACAAGACCTCCCCCAGCTGGACGATCTCCCGATCAACGTTGGGAATTTCAATGCCAACCACTGACTTGCCCGGAATGACTTCCACCACCCGTACGCTGATTACAGCAAGCGATCGAGCCAGATCCTTGGCCAGACCGGAAATGCGGCTGACTTTGACGCCCGGTGCAGGCTGAATTTCGAATCGTGTAATGACAGGGCCGGGGAAAACTGCGACCACCTCGGCTTCCACGCCGTAATCCTTTAATTTCAGTTCCAGCAGCCGGGACATCGCCTCAAGGTCCTCGCTTGAGTAGCCCGATTCGGGATCACTCTCGATTGCGTCAAGCAGGTGCAGGGCCGGTAGACCATCTGCCGTTTCAACTTTAAACAGATTGCCCTGACGCTCGCGCTCCACACGCTCGGATATCTTCGGTTTCGCCGGTGCGGGTTCGATTTTAGGCGCTTGTCGGGTGAGGTTCTTTTCCACCTGTTTCTCCAGGGCTTCGCGCCGCGTTTGCGTTGTCTGCTTGACTTCGATCCGTTCCTTGCGCCAGGTCTTGAATCGGTGCCAGGACTGGTTCATGGATGCCATAAGCTGCATGACACCTCGACCGGTAGCCTCCATCAGCCCCAGCCATGACAAATCAGTAAAAGCGGTGACGCCGAACAGGAACGTCGCCAACAGAACCAGTGTGGCCCCCGGATAACTGAACATCGGCACCAATATTTCAGTGAGCGCATTGCCGAGAATGCCACCGCTGCCCTCACGTAATACCAGTAATCCCGGATCATAAAAGTGCAAGCTGGCAAGACCGGCGCCAGCAGTCAAGGTGAGCACCATTCCAGTACAACGGAATGTGAACAGTGGCCAATTGAACTGAGGCCAACGCTTACGTTTGTGAAACACATGGGCGGCTTGCCATGCCAGAATCATCGGAAATAGAAAGGCAAGATAGCCGAATAAAAATAACAGTACGTCCGCTATCCATGCCCCGCTGCTGCCCATCAAATTGGACACATCATTGGAGGTACCTGTGTAGCTCCAGCCGGGATCTCCGGCATTGAAACTAAACAATGCCAGCGCAAGATAGATACACATCGCCACCAGCGCGATGAGGCCACCCTCTCTTAAACGAACATAGAGGTGTTCACGTATCGCTTTGTGATCGCCACTGGGATCGTCAGCCTTTGATTTTGCTTGCGCCAATGTATAATCCTCGCCAAGTCGTATACCAATTGTCTTTATTAATCAGACCCTTACATAATATATGGAGAAGCAAAATTAATAAATGTATTTATTTGCAGGTTGGTGGCGCGAGTCGTCTATTCGCTGCTTCTACCCTCATGTATCATTAGCGCCTTTTACGATGGCAGAGAGTCGCGTTATGGCAGGACCCAGTCAACCTAGTGTCACTGATGAAGTCTGGGATGACGATCGTATCAAGAGTTTCCTCGATCTCGAACCTTATGGTAACGAATCTGCTGACTTCTACGTGTTGTTGAAGGCCTATCGAGGGATGCGTCCCGATGATTTCGAACGGTTTTTGACATTCTTTGTCGAAGCCGGACGCGACCTGGATGCAACCGACAGGTCCGGCCGCACCGTTTGGGATCTTATTGCCCGGCACCGCCATGGTGCTCCCTTTATTGAAGCCAGAAAAAAGCTGGACTGAACCCGTTAGACAGCAGTCAGGTAGTCTGAATATGCAGGAAGTACATCACAAATTATTGATTTTAGGATCAGGTCCAGCCGGCATGGCTGCAGCCATCTATGCAGCAAGGGCTAATCTCAACCCCGTGGTGATTATGGGGGTCGAGGCCGGTGGCCAGTTGACCACGACAACCGATGTGGATAACTGGCCCGGCGACGTATCAGGTCTGCAGGGCCCCGACCTGATGGCGCGTATGCAACAGCATGCCGAACGCTTCGAAACGGAACTGGTCTACGATCATATCAATAAGGCCGACTTGTCGAAGCGACCTTTCAGGTTGACGGGCGATCAGGCAGTCTATACCTGCGACGCGCTGATTGTCAGTACAGGGGCTTCCGCCCGTTATCTGGGCTTGCCTTCGGAAGAGGCATTCATGGGACGAGGTGTCAGTGCCTGCGCGACGTGTGACGGGTTTTTCTACAAAAAGCAGCGAGTCGCCGTGATTGGGGGTGGTAATACAGCGCTGGAAGAAGCGTTGTATTTGTCCAACATTGCATCGGAAGTCGTCATGGTCCATCGCCGTGATAAGTTCCGGGGTGAAAAAATCCTTCAGGATCGTGTGCTTGCAAGAGACAATATTCACGTAGAATGGAATCATGTACTCGACGAAGTGCTCGGCGACGATGCGGGTGTCACGGGTATGCGCATTCGTGAGGTCAACTCCGGCGAGACAAAGGAGATAGACCTGCACGGTGTATTTATCGCAATTGGCCATGATCCCAATACCGGGATTTTCAAGGGCCAATTAGAAATGGACAATGGTTACATCCTGATTAATGCCGGTCTCGCCGGCAATGCCACGGCGACTAGCGTGCCGGGCGTTTTTGCGGCGGGGGATGTTGCGGATCAGGTTTATCGCCAGGCAGTCACTTCTGCCGGCTTTGGCTGTATGGCGGCCCTTGATGCTGAAAAATACCTTGAAGCGTTGAATGAACAAGATCAAGTGGCTCAATCCTCTTGAATTAGATTTCCCCTCAATCCACTGTGCCCTGGACGAACCCAACGGCCTGGTGGCTGCAGGTGGCGATTTGTCACCGGAGCGCCTGCTGCTGGCCTACAAGCGCGGCATTTTTCCGTGGTATGAGGAGGGACAGCCGATTCTCTGGTGGTCTCCCAACCCGCGAGCGATTCTGTTCCCGCAGGACATAAAGATCAGCCGCAGTCTTTACAAGAAGTTAAACGCGAATAAGTTCGAGATAAGACTGGACACCGCATTTGCGGACGTTGTCCGACGTTGCGGAGATCCGAGAGAGTACGCCGAGGGAACCTGGCTTACCGATGACATGAGTCAGGCCTACCAGCGCCTGCACGATATGGGGCTGGCTCATTCCGTGGAGTGCTTTCAGGAGGGTGAACTGGTTGGTGGTCTTTATGGTGTCAGTCTTGGACGGTTATTTTTTGGTGAGTCCATGTTTCACCAGGTAACAGATGCATCGAAAGTCGCGCTTGCCTGGCTGTGTCGGTTGATGGTGGAGGTTAGATGCCCGCTTATCGACTGTCAGGTGCCCAATGATCATCTCACGTCTTTGGGGGCTATTGAAATGGAGCGTGATGTCTTCGAGAATTATTTGATGCGATATGCAGGATCGGACGTTGAGCCTATCGATTGGCAAGCACTATCGACACGACCAGGATCCTGGTAACAAATATGGCACGACGGATTACGGGTGAATTCAATTGACGTCGCTTTCAGAACTCAGATTCTTTGCTACCCCGCCACACGACTGTAGCTATCTCGAAGGTCGCGAGGCGACGACCCTGGTTGTGGATCCGCTGGCAAAGGTCGACACGAAGCTTTATACGGCCCTGTCGGAAATGGGATTTCGACGTAGCGGAAATCACATCTACAGGCCATATTGTCAAGCCTGTTCTGCCTGTATTCCGGTCCGCATCCCGGTGGAACGATTTGAGATTCGTCGGCGCCAGCGACGGATCTGGAAGAAAAACGGTGACCTGGTTGTCAGTACAATGCTCCCTGCTATGACGGACGAATATTTCCATCTTTACAGGGATTACATTGACCACAGGCACCCGGATGGTGATATGTATCCTGCCGATGCCGACCAGTTCGAATCATTTCTCGTTGATGGCCGGCCTGAAGCCAGGTTCTATGAGTTTCGCGACCAAGAAAAATTGTTGGCAATTGCTGTTGCCGACGAGCTCGATAATGGCCTTTCTGCGATCTATACTTTTTTTGATCCGACAGTTACGGAACGCAGCCTGGGGGTGTACGCAATTCTCTGGTTAATCGAGGAAACAGGACGCCTGGGAAAGCAATACCTGTATTTAGGCTACTGGATCAAGGACTGCCAGAAAATGAGCTACAAAACAGACTATAAGCCCATCGAGCTGTTCGTCAATAATCACTGGGTCACTGTGATCCAGTGACCCCTGGCCAGATCCTTTCCGTCGCGGCTCTTATGCGCGACGTGACCCTGCTAGCTCATCAAGCATTTGCGACCTTATACGCCGTTTTCTTTACCGCCGGTCAGACGAAGCTTGCCTGTTGATTGCGTACGGACCACCCTGCGCCGCTTACCAACTACTGCATACGGATATCGTATGGCAAAGATCATCGAAATCTTTCGGACTCGTGCTGCCCGCGACCGGCGTTTCAGGGAACTCGTTCAACCCCATCTGAAACCCATGTACCGTGTGGCGTATCGATGGGCTCAAAACGCAGAGGATGCCGAGGATCTTGTCCAGGAAACGTTAACCAAAGTCTCGGGGCGCATCGACGAGATGGAAAAGATCGAGACCCGGGGTCCGTGGCTCATCAAGATTCTGTATCGCTCTTTCGTGGACTTTCACCGTAAGCGTGGCCGTTCACCCGGGGACAGCCCCTCCAACCGGGACGCTGACAGCGATTTGCTGGACGAGGAACTCGGTAACGCCGCGAACCCGGACATCGCCCGACGGCTGGAACTCCAGCGTGACCTGCTCAAGGCCCTCGAAGTGCTGAATGCCGACCAGCGGGAAGTGATATTACTGCACGACGCCGAAGGCTATACAGCCACAGAGGTCGCCCTGATCCTCGACATCAGCGAGGGAACCGTCAAATCCCGGCTGCACCGGGCTCGCGCGCATTTCAAAAATTTTTGGTGTGATGGAACCTTTTAACGATTCCCGTCGTGTTATGGGATAGGAGAGACGACTATGCAATGCAACGACGCGAGACAACAATTGGACAAGCTGGCGCGGCCAGGTGACCCAGGCGCGGACGACGCACTGGCGGCGCATCTCCGCGAATGTGATGACTGCCGTGATTATGCCCGTGAACAGCAATTGATTGATCTGCTCGCTTCGATGCCGATCCGCCCACCCGCGCCCGGCTTCGAGGAACGCGTAATGGAAAATGCACTGGCCGGGAAATCTCGTGAAACCGGACGGACGCCGGCACAGCGAGGCACGCATGTTCGGTGGTTTATGGCCACAGCCGCGAGCGTTTTACTGGCGGTTATTCTAACCATGCAGTTTAATCCCGGCGAGGACGGTGACCAGGTGGTCTCCGTCAAGGTCCGGCCGGGGGTGACGCAGATGGTAACGGTCAGGCTAACGAGTCCCACTGAGCTGGCGAATGCCTTGCTCACGCTGCAACTGGACGAAAACCTGGAGCTCGAGGGGCGAGCGGGTGTGCATGAGATGCAATGGCGTACCACGCTTAAAAGCGGGCCCAACGACTTGTCCCTGCCGGTGAGGTTATTGGACAAAAATTCCGGCATGGTGACTATTGCGCTCAAACACGGCGAGACGACAAAACGATTTTCAGTACGTGTGGATGCCGCGGTAGAAAAGGACAACAGCGGCGATAAATTAACCATGGCCTAAGGAAAAGGAGGTAGATGATGCACAGCCAAATGTACGCCGGCAGATGACCGGGAATGTAAATCGGGCCAGTTAAAATTTTTAATAACCCAGGAGAGATAATGATGAATACACGATACATACTCTATTTTTTGACCGCCGTGACTGTCAGTTCGTATAGCACTCTGGCAGCGGCACAACCCGACGAGAATGCGGCTGACACCGCGCTTGATGTCACCATGGATGTGGTGGAAGAGGGTCAGGGACCTGACAGGACGGTCGAGCAGATCGAGCTTCCTGACACCGCTTCCGAGGAAGGCGTTGAGAACAGCGCCGAAGGTCTGGCCACAGCGAACGAGGCGCGTGAGCGTGGTCGCGAGTTTGGCCAGGACCAGTCGGAAGAGGCGCGGAATCGCGGCGAAGAAGCGCGTAATGACGCTGCTGACAATGCCGAGGAGGGGCGCGATCGGGCCCGACAGAACGTGCAGGACCGCGTCCCCCGGGGCGATCTGGACAATCTGCCGGATGATGCGCGCGACAACATACCGGATGATGTTCGGGATAATGTCAGCCGACCCGACAGGCCTGAAACGCCTGAAACGCCGGAAAACCCGGGACAGCCAGGTGGCTAAGAGATTGCCTTAATGCGACAGGGATGTCGCCCATGTTCCGTTTCAATATTGATGCCGCCCCCTGTTGGGGGCGGTTTATTGCGTTACCAAAATTATCGCTACCGACCGACGGGAGACTATTATGTCGTATCGACTCACTCAATTCTTTGCGGGCGCTTGCCTGAGCGTTATCCTTGCCACCACCGCGCACGCCACTCAGAGCACGGCTTCGTCAGAGTATCGGCAAGGCACGAATGCGTTCCGTGAAGGCAATTTCGAGCAGGCGCTCGAACACTTCGAAGCAGCACGTAACATGGGTCAAGAAACTCCTGGGCTTGTCTACAATATGGCGGTGACACATTACAAACTGAACAACCTCGATGAGGCCGAAGTCCTGTTCGAGGAGCTGGCAAATCGTTACCCGGATTGGCGGGACCTGGGCCGCTATAACCTTGGCCGCATCGCCATGCGGCGGGGTAACGATGATCAAGCCGCGAAGTACTTTCGCCTGGTACAGCGAACAGCCAGCAACGACGAACTGGTCTATCTGGCCGG
>JBBDSF010000027.1:0-1877 GCA_040905125.1 Pseudomonadales bacterium
TATTGAACGAGGCGCCTGCGGAAATCACGATTCGTATCGTGAGCGAAGAGGAGATGACGGAACTCAATGGCAGGTTTCGAGAGAAACCCCGGCCGACCAACGTACTGTCTTTCCCCGTGGGTGTTGAGGATGAAGACGCGATGACGATTCTTGGCGACGTGGTGCTATGTGCGGGCGTTGTCATCGCCGAAGCGGCAGAGCAAAACAAACCCGTGCAAATACACTTTGCTCATATGGTCGTGCATGGCATGCTCCATCTCAAGGGTTATGACCATGTGCAGGACAACCAGGCGGAAGAAATGGAATCCCTGGAAAGAAACATAATGGGCCAATTGGGATTTCCTGATCCTTATCAAGAGGGCGGCTGAGCGGCGATGAGCGAGGAAGGATCGACCGGCGACCAATCCAGGAGCTGGCTGGAACGGTTATCCAGCGCCATTTCCGGAGGACCCCACTCGCGTGAGGATGTCCTGGAGCTGTTGCGATCCGCGGAACAAAAGGATCTGCTGGATTCAGAAGCGCTAAGCATCATCGAAGGTGCCCTGACTGTCTCTGAAATGCAGGCGAGAGAGATCATGATTCCTCGTTCGCAGGTCGTGATGGTACGTATCGACATGGAGCCAAGGGAATTTTTGCCACAAATCATCGAGTCGGGCCACTCACGTTTCCCGGTTGTGGGTGAAAATCCGGATGATGTTATCGGCATTCTGCTGGCGAAGGATCTACTGTTTCTGGCCTTGAAGGAAAAAAAGAACAAGTTCAACATGCGCGATCTGTTGCGGCCTTGTACGGCGATTCCGGAAAGCAAACGCCTCAATGTCCTGCTTCAGGAATTCAGAAGTACGCGCAATCACCTGGCCGTCGTCTATGACGAATATGGAGGTGTCTCTGGAATTGTCACCATCGAAGATGTGTTAGAGCAGATTGTTGGCGATATCGAAGATGAATATGATCTGAGTGAGGAAGAATTCATCAAACGTCATGCGGACAATAGTTATACGGTGAAAGCGTTGACACCCATAGATGACTTTAACGAGTGTTTCGGTACCTCATTCAGCGAAGAAGAATTTGACACGATCGGGGGTATCGTGACCCGATACTTCGGACATCTGCCCAAGCGTGATGAAAAGGTGGATATAGACGGCTTCAATTTTAAGGTTCTTAACTCTGATAATCGTCGAATTCGCCTTTTACAACTAACACTCCCTCACGACGTCGAGTAGCGCGAACTCCTTTGCTGGATCAAGTTGATTCTTTCTTGCGAGGTAAGCCCCGGACCAGGGATTTCCTTGCCTTGGTGGCAGGCGCTGTTCTTCCGTTGAGCTTTGCGCCGTTCGACTATTGGGTTCTCGGTATTGTCTGCATTATCGCCTTGCTTTTATCGTTGGCAGAGGCCACTCAGGCAAGAGGTGCATGGCGCTTTTATCTGTTTGCGGTGGGCATGTATGGTACAGGTGTTTCCTGGATCTACGTGAGTATCCATACCTATGGGGGTGCTGGTCCATTGCTGGCCGGTTTTTTGGTGGCCGGATTTGTATTGTCGTTTTCTACCATTTCCCTGTTGCACGGGTATCTGTATATGCGGTTTGTTCGCGTTCTACCGCTGGGATTAGTGGTGGGATTTCCATGCCTTTGGGTGATTCAGGAATGGTTTCTGACCTGGTTCCTGACCGGGTTCCCCTGGTTATTTGCAGGATATGCCCATCTGTCCACGCCACTGTCAGGTTACGGGCCGGTATTCGGTGTGCTGGGTATCAGCTTTGCGGTCATGTTGACTGCCACTTTACTGTACCAGTTGGCCTGGCGATCGCATCCGAGCCGGGCCGTTGTCCTTGTTGGTGCCTTGGCTGGTATCTGGCTGGGCGGATATGGCATGA
>JBBDSF010000028.1:0-9646 GCA_040905125.1 Pseudomonadales bacterium
TTTTTTGGGGGAACGACAAGCTAGTACGGAGTACTAGCTTGTCGGTTGGTAGGCGCTGGAGGTGTGTTGGCGCTGTTGGGCTTCACGCAGGTTGCCGATCACCGTTTCCAGAGCTCGACTGAAAAGCGGGCCTTCGGTAATAAGCCTGACGGTACCATCCTTGAGTTCTCTGGCGAGGCCCATGCGGGTTTTCTCGACAACCTTTACCCCCTGCCTGTTGACGAAAATGAACTTGTCTATAGCGTTGATTTTCGCGGCAAGTTTGCAGCGTACCGTGGTTTGATCATCTTCGCCTGTAAATTCAACCCAGATGCCCGCGGTAAAGTGATCAACCTGGTCCAGATGCGGATCATCGTCCGGCAGGTCCGCTTCAGCGACGTTGGCGGCCGAGGCCGAGTCTGTGGCCGTTTTCGCTTCGTCTACAGGTGATGGCAGGCTGGAATCAGACGATCGGTCTTCATCAGCAATCAAGTCAATGTCGTCTTTCTGGAAACTTTCGTCCTGGACTTCCTGCAACCGTGTGATTAGCTGATCGGATTCGGCATTGTCGAGGGCGGCAATACGAAAAGCTTTGCGTAAATTGTTCAACAGTCGAGGGTTGACCGTTTCAAGACGTTCCC
The DNA here is from genome assembly GCA_040905125.1 of Pseudomonadales bacterium. Classification (GTDB taxonomy): domain Bacteria; phylum Pseudomonadota; class Gammaproteobacteria; order Pseudomonadales; family Azotimanducaceae; genus JBBDSF01. Next base: position 621 of record JBBDSF010000028.1, read on the forward strand.
GGTCACCATGGTGTTCCTTTCCCTGAACGCTCCAAAGCAGCACATCGATTGTATTAATGGCTTGTTTCCAGGCGTTACCACCTGGTCCTTCCTTGAGTACCAGCATGACCATAAACTTGTGAAAAGGGCCCTCAATCAGCTCCTGCACGAAGGGGTGCAGATCACGGCCCAGTATCCTTTCACTAATTTTCTGGTCAACCAGGCTACGAATGTCTTCGAGCCGGTCTTCACGTTCTTTGGCTTGTAGAATTCGCTGTTCCAGGCGCCGGGTTTTGCCGACTTCTTTCGCCTGGAACTGTTTGAAATCATTGAGTAGATCCTCGAAAAACTGGTTATCACCGCTATAATCCTCCAAAGTTCGGGTAACCAGTTCCTGCATTTTTTGGTAAAGAGAGTCCTCTTCAAGCCGCTCAACTTCGGTCCAGCCGATGCCGGCGGAAGCGAATTCATTGAGCAAAACCCTGGCCGGATGATCTTCCCGATTGAAAAATGATGAGTCGGACAGCGCGACCTTGATGATCGTTATCTGGGTGCGTCCAATCAATTCCTTGATAGGAATCGGGACAGCGTCATCGTCCCAGATGGCTTCGTAAAGCATTGTGACAAGATTGATAATGTCTGAAGATTGACTGTCGATCGCAGGGACGGCGTCTTCATCCTGTCCTTCCTGCAACATCTCACCAAGCGACTCGGCGATGTCCAGTGGTGCCGCATTTGTGTCGGTGGTAGCCCGGGCACCCTGGTCCAGGGATTTCTGGATATTGCTGAGGATTTCCAGAAGTTGGGCTTGATTGACCATCTGCACCTGCTGGCCATCGGCGGGAGTAAAGGGTTGCATTGGTGCTCCGCCGCCGGGCGATCGGGCCGAGGGCATCATGCCGGCAGGTATGGCGTACTGCTGCGCGTCTGGAGACGGCCCCGTTTCAGGTTGTTTAGATGCCTCAGCGTCATTGGTGTGAAGCAGGTTTTGCATGACTGAGAACATTTCCGGTTGTTCTTCGCTCGTGCGATAGTCCTCCTTTTCGACAGTGCCAAAAGTGGTCGTCGGCTCCAGGTCCCTGCGCTGGCGTCTGACCGCGGGGTGGTATCGGGCTGTACCATCCATCTTCAGGTCCGGCATGACATCGTGGTCAATAAGTACCTGATTGGCCTCATGAATAACCTCGTCCAGGTGTCGTAATATTCTCTGATTAAAGACCCTGAATACAGACAAGCTGTTCTCCGCGTCCATGCCCAGTGGGCGAATGGCCTCCTGAAAGGCGGTTGCGACCTGATGAGGGTCAAGCGGGTTTGTTGCTTCGTCTATGTGACTGTCCGGGAGAACCGATGCCAATCTGGTATTGAAACTGATATAACTCGGTAGATGTTGATTACGGGAATGTGCGACCATACCTTCGAGCGCGACCATAACGTCCATCTCGTCTTCCTGGATAATGGACAACGTCTCGAAATTAATTACTGCGGCCTGTTTCTTGCTCTCCTTGCCGAGCAGATCGTCAAAATATCCATTCAGGTTATCGGCGAATACCGCGACGATCTCGTCTTTTTTCTGGCTCAACGAGAGAAACTCGCCAATCTGGTCGACAACCTCTCTTTCAGCCTGGGCGAGTACATCCTGGAGCATACCGCAAAGCAAATTCACGGACTCTTTCTGGAGTTTTTCGATAACTTCTGACACAAGCGAGCCCACGCCCTGTTTGACGAGTGATAAGATAACGCGAATATACCGTAATGTATAGAAATCAGCGCGATAGACGCTCATGAAGTTTGTAAACGTTTTGTAGGTACAAGAAGAGCTTAGCGACCAAAGTTATACTAGTTTCCAGAAATTGATCAGGAGCCGGGGTAGAAAATGCAAACAGCTGTTCTGGGTGCGGGTATGTTCGGGACTGCGTTGGCCAACATCCTGGCTGACAATGATCATAAGGTGTGGCTGTGGTCCCGTGATGAGAACCATGCACAGGCAATCAGGGAGACGCATGAGAATGTGAAATCATTGCCTGGTTATACCGTGAACCCCGCGATTGTTTCCTCATCGGATCTGGGTGCCTGCCTGGCTAATAGTGATGTCATTTTCGTATCGGTGCCAAGTTATGCATTCAGAGAAGTTGTTGTCCAGGCTCGGCAGTGGCTTAAACCTGACGCCATCGTCATCAGTACCACCAAAGGCATCGAGGTTGACGGCTTTCACTTAATGAGTGCCGTATTGCGCCAGGAACTGGAAAGCAATCCCATTGGTGTATTAAGTGGTCCCAATCTGGCTGAGGAAATCGCTCAAAAGCAGATCACTGCAACTGTCATAGCCAGTGAAGATGAACATGTCAGCGAAACAATTCAACAGATTCTGCACACATCGTATTTTCGCGTGTATGCCAGCAAGGATGTATATGGGGTTGAGCTGGCCGGTGCTCTGAAAAATATCTATGCGATTGCGGCCGGCTTTGCCGCGGCGCTAGGGGTAGGTCACAATACCCAGGGAATGTTGTTGACGCGGAGTCTGGCTGAAATGAGTCGCTTTGCTCACTCCATGGGGGCTGAACCAATGACATTCATGGGTCTCGCAGGGGTGGGGGATCTGATGGTAACCTGCGCTTCACCTTTAAGCCGAAACTATCAAATCGGACTGTATGTGGGTCAGGGCTTAACGCTTGATCAGGCAGTCGAAAAGTTGGGTCGGCTGGCAGAAGGTATAAACACCGTGCGAACAGTCAAGCACAAGGCCGAGGAATTGGATGTATACATGCCGATCGTTAACGGCTTGTATCAAATTTTATTTGAACGTCAACCCGTGCAGGCGGTGATAAATGACATAATGACGCGGGAACAACCTTCTGATGTGGAATTTGTTGCCGGTGATTAAAATTATTGGGTCAAGGCTGAATTAATGAATCATATCAAAATACGCCTGGTGGCGGTAATAGCCGGGTTGCTCGTGGCAAACTCCACATGGAGTGCAGACTTTGAAGGGCAACGGTTTAAGCTGATTGATCCGTATCCTGGCTCGGAGGTTGTAGAGTTCGAGCGCGATGAAGATGTTACGTCGAGACAGGTGATATTAGGTCCACTGAAAAAGGTTAACAATGCCCTTCAACCTGAAGCATCGAGATTCGTTCGTGGTAGTCGCACTGCGATTACCTACAGGATCAGGGGCGAGCGTCGTACTTCCGTCATTCAGCAATTTCTCAAAGAACAATTGGTCGACGAGGGTGAAATTCTATTTGAATGCGAGGGTCGTGGTTGCGGCAGCAGCAATGATTGGGCCAACGCCATTTTCGACCGGGCCATTCTTTATGGGCCGGAAGAGTTTCAACATTACATTCTGGCCAGGATGTCCGGTGACGAGACCTATTACGTTGGTATTTATATCGCCAGGCGTGGGACGGGGGAACTTTATACGCATCTGGATATTATTGGCACCCGGACCGCGGAAGATGTCGCGGACGTGACCGCTATCAATGCGGCACTGCGGTCCCGGGGAAAATATATTCTTCCCTGGCACGTAGATGAAGAGATGATTGTCGCCGTTGCGGATGCACTTAAGGAAGCGTCAACACATCATATAGCAATAACAGGTCACGATAAGACGGATGCTGGTGAAGATGTCCGCGATGCCATGGAGAGGACCGGCGAGCGAGCCGCGGAATTGAGAGATCAAATCATTTCTCTGGGTGTGGATGAGTCCCGCATAGAGAGTTATGGTATCGGTCCGCTTGCTCCCATAGACAACCGACCAAGGTCGCGTTTCGAACTCGTACTGCTGGATGGCTGAGCCGTGTTCCACTCATCCCGGCTGGCTTTTCTTGCAGGCCTTTAGTGCAGGCTAGGAAGTCGTATTCAGCAGCGACAGAAACTCCATCCGGGTACTTTGATTTGATCGGAAGGCTCCCAGCATGACGGATGTTTTCATCAGTGAATTCTGCTTTTCCACGCCCCGCATCATCATACAAAGATGGTGGGCATCGATGATGACCCCGACACCGGCTGCCCCGGTTACGGTCTGGACTGCTTCCGCGATTTCCCTGGTCAGGTTCTCCTGGATTTGCAGCCGGCGGGAATACATGTCAACGATACGGGCTACCTTGGATAGTCCGACCACCTTTCCCGTCGGGATGTAGGCAACGTGACACTTCCCTAAAAAGGGCAGCAGGTGATGTTCGCACAGTGAGTAGAGTTCTATATTCTGGACTATCACCATTTCACTGGTATCGGTGTCGAACAGGGCGCCATTTACCACCTGATCCAGGGTTTGCTTGTAACCATGAGTCAAAAATTCCATGGCCTGTGCCGCCCGGGCAGGCGTATCTGCCAGACCCTCTCTTTCAGTGTCTTCGCCAATCTGTTGGATAATGGTCTTGAATGCGTCTTCCATCGATTTCTCGTTCGAATCGAAAAAGCGTACCCTACGGCATCCGGCTGGAAGGGTAAAGTCAATTTGTAAATAGCTGCAGGCCAGACACACCGGTATAATGGCCGAAAACAAAGGAAGCGACCATGCCAGGTAGCAGTGTAGGTGAAATGTTCAAGGTGACGACCTTTGGCGAGAGCCATGGGCCTGCGCTGGGTTGTATTGTCGACGGCTGTCCGCCAGGAATGCCGTTGAACGAAAGCGACCTCCAGGGTGACCTGGATCGGCGAAAGCCTGGTACTTCAAAGTACACGACCCAGCGTCAGGAGGATGACCGGGTCAAAATATTATCAGGGGTCTTTGACGGGTTGACCACCGGTACAGCCATAGGTCTGGTGATAGAGAATCAGGACCAACGTTCCAGGGACTATAGCGATATCAAGAACGTTTTCAGGCCCGGGCATGCAGATTACAGTTACCTCAAAAAATATGGCATCCGGGACTACCGTGGTGGTGGCAGAGCCTCCGCACGGGAAACTGCCATGCGGGTAGCAGCTGGCGCGATAGCGAAAAAATACCTTCGCCTGCAGCATGGCATAACTGTCAGGGGATACCTTTGCCAGATGGGGAACATAAAAATTGATACTGTCGATTGGCAGGAAATTGACAACAATCCTTTCTTTTGCCCCGACAAAAGCAAAGTGGAAGAGATGGGCGCGCTTATTGAACAGTTGCGACGCGATGGTAATTCGACCGGAGCCAAAATTTCGGTTGTCGCGTTTGGCATGATGGCCGGTTTGGGCGAACCTGTTTTCGATAAGCTCGATGCCGACATTGCACGCGGATTAATGAGCATTAATGCGGTCAAGGGTGTGGAAATTGGAGCGGGCTTCGATAGCGTTTCCCAGTACGGAACGGAACATCGGGATGAAATTACGCCGGACGGATTTTTGTCCAATAATGCAGGCGGTATCCTTGGCGGAATTTCAACCGGACAGGATATAGTAGCGCATATAGCGTTAAAGCCGACTTCAAGCATTACGCGGCCCGCCAGGACAATCGATATTGAGGGAAGAGCAATCGAGGTCTCCACCAGGGGACGACATGATCCCTGTGTCGGGGTTCGAGCCACGCCAATCGCGGAAGCAATGCTCGCTCTCGTGTTAATGGACCATTTGTTACGCCATCGCGCTCAAAATACTGGTCGTCTTGAGGTGTGACCGAGTGTCCGCTAGTCGGTCGACAACGAAATCGGGTTTCAATTCGGGCTGCGCGTCAGTAAGATTCATCGTCCATTGGGCGGGATGTACCATTGAATAATGGCAGTAGCTATCTGTTTGTGAAGCCAGAGGAGTGACGGAGTTGGATAAGATAAATGTGGCTGTTGTCGGAGCCACCGGCGCAGTGGGAGAGGTCATGCTGGAGCTCCTTGCGGAGCGTAATTTTCCCATTAATAAGTTGTTTGCGCTCGCCAGCGAGAAATCGACCGGGAAGCGGCTAAGTTTTGGTGCCACGTCCGTTGTCGTCGAGGATCTGGCTGACTTCGACTTCAGCCAGGTGCAGATCGCATTGTTTTCTGCAGGCGGATCCATTTCCGAAAAATATGCGCCCCTGGCGACCGAAAAAGGCTGCGTGGTCATCGACAATACATCTCATTTTCGACGGGACCCGGATATTCCACTGATCGTCCCGGAAGTCAACGCTCATAGAATTGGTGATTACAGGCGCACTAACATTATTGCCAATCCAAATTGTTCCACCATACAGATGTTGGTCGCTCTGAAACCCATCTATGATGCAGCAGGCATTGAGCGAATTAATGTGGCTACTTATCAGGCGGTATCCGGAACCGGCAAAGACGCCATAGAAGAGCTGGCATCTCAGACTGCCAGGTTACTCAATGGCCAGCCTGTCGAACATAATGTCTACCCTCGCCAGATCGCATTTAATGCGCTGCCGCAAATCGGTGATTTCCAGGAAAACGGCTACACCCTGGAAGAGATGAAGATGGTCTGGGAGACCCGCAAGATCTTTGAAGATGATGAGATTCAGGTCAATCCCACATGTGTCCGTATTCCCGTATTTTATGGGCATTCGGAGGCCGTGCATATTGAAACGGGTGCCAAAATCACCAGTGCCGACGCGCGAGAGCTGTTGTGGGGTGCTGCCGGAATCGAGCTGGTCGATGAGGCTGCTGATGGCGGATATCCCACTGCGGTTTCCCACTCGGCTGGCAAGGATCAGGTCTTCGTCGGGCGGATCAGGGAGGATATATCCCACCCCAGGGGGCTGAACATGTGGATAGTGTCCGATAATGTGCGTAAGGGAGCGGCGTTAAATAGTATACAAATTGCGGAAGTTTTGATAAAAGAGCTGTAATAAGCGATACTTAACGCAACAATTAGAGACCATTTCTAGCTTTCCGAGCCAACCTACGGGGGCTGGGGGGGTTCATTGTCGATGGTTTCGGACTCTTTGGGAGTGGAGAGAGGTATAAAAATGACTCGAAAGCTGATGTTGCTGTGCGCAACTCTCGTCGCTCTTGCTGGCAAGTCGGCATATGGGGTGGGATTGGGGGAATTGGAGCTCGATTCGGCACTGAATCAGAAGTTTAAAGCTGAAATCGAATTGACCAATGTGGGCAGTCTCGAAGCCGACGAACTGATGGCTAATCTCGCTTCTTCGGAGGATTTTGATCGAGTTGGCGTTCAACGCCATTATATTCTGACCAATCTGCGTTTCAATATAGACACCGATGACCGTGGCAAACCCGTGATAAAAGTCACCAGCAGGGATCCGATTGTTGAACCTTATCTGAATTTTATCGTGGAAGTACTTTGGCCGAGTGGTCGAATTTTACGGGAATACACTGTGCTGCTGGATCCGCCTGTGTTTGGGGAAGGCGGTGTTCAACCTATAAGGGTAGGGGAAACCGAGCGGCCCTCCCGCGAGCAAAGGGAAGATCGGCCGCAGCGTGTAAGGCCAGAAGCCGTTGAGGATGCGCCACCTGAACGGGACCGGCGAATGGCCGATGAGGGTGAGCTAACGGAGGACGAATATGGTATGACCGGACCCGGCGATACGCTCTGGGCTATCGCTCTCAAGGTCCGTCCCAATGACAGTGTCTCTGTTCAGCAAACGATGTTGGCTCTGCAGCGAGTTAATCCCGACGCGTTCATTAATGGCAACATTAACTTGCTGAAAGCGGGGCATGTGTTGCGCATCCCGGATCTTGCCGAAATTCGTGCGCAGGGTCGGGAGCAGGCGATAAGCAATGTCCAGCGCCACAATGAGGAATTTCAACGCTGGCGGGAACAGGGGGGCGAACTTGCTCAATTGGATGCGACCAGACGTCAACAATCCACCGGATCCGGCGCAACTCAGGATTCGGGTGAACTCAGGTTAATGGCCAGTGAACGGGAAAGCGGGGCCCGCAGTGGTGCTGGTGGTTCGAGTGAGCGCCAGGCAGAGCTGGAAGCGGACCTCGCCGTGGCCCAGGAGGATCTTGACCGGGCTAATCGTGAGAACCAGGAACTGGGCAGCAGAATCGCCGACCTGGAGAGTCAAATCGAGGACCTGAATGCGCTGGTTGAGGCCAAGGACGATCAGCTGGCCAGCTTGCAGGAGCAATTGAGAAAACAATTGGCGCAGGCTGAATCCGGTGCTGAATCAGCGTCACGGCAACCGCGGGGTGGGTCCGAGGCTTCCAGCTTGTTGACGAACCCGTTTGTGCTGGGTGGTCTTGGACTGTTTCTTATCGGTGGTCTTGCCGGTGGTATGGTCTATATGCGCAAGAGGAGGGAGTCGAGCGCGCTGGACGAAGAGGAATTCCGTGAAATAGCTCCCGGTGATGACACCACCCGAATTGCCGCTGATGATGACGACCAGGACAGTGAGGTCGACGTCGAGGAGGTCGATGAAGAACTGGCGCCACAGACGTCAGACGTTATTAGTGAGGCGGAGATTTATATTGCCTACGGTCGTTTCCCTCAGGCAATTACGTTTTTACAGAACGCTATCGAGGCCGAACCGGAGCGGTCGGATTTACATCTCAAGCTGTTGGAAGTCTATGTGGAAACCGAGGAGGCGACAGCGTTTAACCTGCAATTCGATAAACTCAAGGAACTTGGTGACGAGGAAGCCATAGCCAGGGGCGCAGAGTTACAGCAAAAGATACCCGGTGCTGCGGAGACGGCTGAGTCCGCGATGGACGATGATGCCACCGTGGTGCGTGGTGCAGCGGTCAATGCGCCTGATGAAGCTGCAGATGACAGCGATGATGATCTTAATTTCGACCTGGATGATCTCGACAGCGAAACCGATGAGGATGACCTGGATTTTGGCAGCGATCTTGAGGACGACAGTGCGGAACTCGATCTTGACCTTGATCTTGATGAACAGGCGTCTTCAGGGGAGACGGCTCAGGAGCCCGTTGCGAGTGAGAGCGAATCTGGAACGGCGGCTGAGGATGATGAGCTGGATCTTGACCTGGATAGCGATGAAGAAATCGGGTCTGCTCAGCAAGACGATGATACCGAAGTTAACCTTGATGATGCGGAGTTTAACCTCGATGATGACGCTGAATGGAGTCTGGATGACGATGAGACAGCAACGGCGGATACTGCGGAGTCTGCTTCATCAGGTGATGAAATCGAGCTGAACCTGGACGATGAGGAGTTCA
>JBBDSF010000028.1:9746-56502 GCA_040905125.1 Pseudomonadales bacterium
GCCTCGATGACGATAGTGAGCTGAATGCGACGTCGGACGACAGTGAATTTGATTTGTCGGGGGCTGATGACAGTGAGCTTGATCTGGACGACGAGGAGTTCAGCCTCGATGACGATAGTGAGCTGAATGCGACGTCGGACGACAGTGAATTTGATTTATCGGATAGTGATGACAGTGAGCTTGACCTGGACGACGAGGAATTCAGCCTCGATGACGATAGCGAGCTCGATCTGGGAGATGACGACGGGGACAGCAATACCAAGCTCGATCTGGCGAGAGCCTATATCGATATGGGCGATAACGAGGGTGCGCGTAAAATGCTACAACAGGTCATCAAGGACGGATCGGATACAGAAGTCCAACGGGCCAACGAGTTACTCGAAAATATCGACTAATTGATCTCCATTGACTCACCGTGTCAGTCTTTGTGTCGCTTATAACGGTGCCGCTTTCCATGGATGGCAGTATCAGTCTTCCGCGTTGCCTACCGTTCAGGCAGAGCTGGAACGCGCGTTATCCCTTGTGGCTGATCATCGGATCAGTGTGACCTGTGCCGGCCGGACCGATGCGCGGGTCCATGCGACCTGGCAAATCGTGCATTTCGATACTGACGCAGATAGACCGCTGAAAGCCTGGGTTTGGGGAACCAACTCGCATCTGCCCGAGACAATTTCTGTCAACTGGGCACAGCATGTCTCGAATGGCTTTGACGCAAGGTTTTCCGCGACTGCCAGAAGATATCTTTACCTGATTCACAATCGTCCGGTTCGGTCCGCTTTGCTAAGCGAACTGCTGACCCGGGAGCATCGGCCACTGGATATAGTGGCAATGAATCAGGCGGGCGCGGCTTTGCTGGGAGAGCAGGACTTCACATCGTTCCGTGCTGCCAACTGTCAGTCGAACACGCCGATGCGAAACGTCCATCATCTCCGAATTCACCGCCGAGACACGCTGGTCATCATCGATATTGCCGCGAATGCATTTCTACAGCATATGGTCAGAAACATTGCGGGTGTATTGATGGACGTCGGTGCCGGAGCGAAGCCGGTAGAATGGGTCGCAGAGCTTCTCGAACGTCGCGACCGTACCCGGGCGAGCAAAACAGCTTCGCCGAACGGTCTGTATCTGGTCGATGTATCCTATCCTGCAGACTACGAATTACCGGCAGGTCCCGGGTTGCCTCATCTGTTCTCACAACTGCATCTTTGAGCCAAATTTCTGCTAAACTCTCGCACCTTTTGATTGGGGTGGTCCGAATTGCCTCGTACCAGGGTCAAAATTTGTGGCATAACCAATGCTTATGATGCGGAGACCGCGATTCGGGCAGGGGCTGATGCGCTCGGATTTATGATGTACGAAGAAAGTCCCCGGTTTGTTGAGCCTGATGTTGCCGCGGACATTTTGCAACGCATACCGCCATTCGTCACTTGCGTTGGTGTATTCGTCGACGCCTCCAGGGACCAGGTAACCGAATTATGTCGTGAGCTGCCATTCGATATGCTGCAGTTTCACGGTAATGAAGATGAAAGCTTTTGCTCCGGGTTCGGAAAACCGTATTTTAAAGCAATCAGGGTATCAAAGGCTCTCGACCTGGAACAGACAATTGCCCGCTTCCCCGGCGCCAGAGCCATATTACTGGATAGTCAGGTAACGGGTATGTACGGTGGCTCGGGCAGCAGGTTCGATTGGCGACTTGCAACCGGACCGTTTCAAAAACCCCTGATTCTTGCGGGTGGCCTGAACGCAGCTAATGTGGCCGAGGCCATCGACCTGGTAAAACCGTTTGCGGTTGACGTTAGTAGCGGAGTGGAGAAAAGCAAGGGCGTCAAGGATGCCGATAAAGTTTATGAGTTTATTGCTGCAGTAAAATCCTGCGATAACCCCGCAGTTGTCTGAGTCGGAAGGACATCAACAAGATGAGTGAAAAGATCAAAGGAAACAATGAGAGCCTGACAGCATTTCCCGATGCGGATGGCCATTTCGGAGACTACGGCGGGCGATTCGTGTCGGAAATTCTGATGGGCGCTCTGCAGGATCTGGACAGGGAATATCAACGGCTCCGTCAGGATGATGGATTTGTTGCCGATTTCAATAGCGATCTGGAAAACTATGTGGGCAGACCGTCTCCCCTTTATTTCGCTGAACGCCTGACAGAGTACACCGGCGGCGCCAGGATTTTGCTGAAGCGAGAGGACTTGAATCATACAGGGGCGCATAAGATTAACAATTGTATTGGGCAGGCACTTCTGGCGAAGTATATGGGTAAACCCCGTATCATTGCCGAGACGGGCGCCGGACAACACGGCGTCGCGTCGGCTACGGTGGCTGCCCGGTTTGGTCTGGAATGTCAGGTCTATATGGGCAGCGAGGACATGGCTCGACAGAGTATCAATGTCTACCGTATGAAATTACTCGGTGCAGAAGTCATTCCGGTCACCTCTGGCTCAAAGACACTCAAGGATGCCCTGAGCGAGGCCATGCGTGATTGGGTAACCAATATCGATGATACCCACTATATTATTGGTAGTGTCGCCGGTCCTCATCCCTACCCCATGTTGGTGCGTGATTTTCAGTCGGTGATTGGCACTGAGGCGAGACGTCAATGTTTGCAACAGTATGACGTGTTACCCGACGCATTGGTGGCTTGTGTCGGAGGTGGCTCTAATGCCATGGGGCTTTTCTACCCATTTATCGAAGATCGGGACGTGCGCCTGGTGGGTGTGGAAGCGGCAGGCAAGGGGCTTGACACTGGTGAGCATGCTGCGCCCTTGAGTCGTGGTCAGGTTGGCGTGCTACACGGTAACCGGACCTATTTGATGGAAGACAGTGATGGCCAGATTAGGTTGACCCATTCCGTTTCGGCGGGCCTGGATTATCCGGGAGTCGGGCCGGAACATGCATGGCTAAAGGATATCGGCCGTGCCGAGTATGTGGCTGTGGATGACAACGAGGCGTTGGAAGCCTTTCGCCAGTTGAACCTGTTGGAGGGCATCCTGCCGGCACTCGAGTCGGCGCATGCCCTGGCCTATGGTGCACAGATGGCGGCACAGATGACCCGGGACCAGATTGTCATCATCAATCTGTCGGGGCGCGGTGACAAGGACATTCCGACACTGGCAAAAATTGACGGTATAACCGTCGACTGAATCGAGCGAGGCGCGTGTAGTGAGTCGTATTAGTCATTGTTTTGCGGAATTGCAACAATCAAACCGAAAGGCACTCGTAACCTATATCATTGCAGGTGATCCGGTTAAAAGCATAACCGTCGATTTGATGCATGCCATGGTCGATGCGGGCACCTCTATTATTGAACTGGCTTTTCCTTTCTCTGATCCTGAAGCTGAAGGGCCTGTCATACAAGCAGGTCATCAACGGGCTATGTCACAAAAGATATCCCTTGCGGATACAATAGCGATGGTTCGAGAGTTTCGTCAAACGAACGCTCATACCCCTGTGCTGCTCATGGGATATGTCAATCCGATTGAGGTTATGGGATATGCGCGATTTGCGGAGCTTGCCGCTGACGCCGGTGTGGATGGAACTATTCTCGTCAATCTTCCACCCGAAGAAGCCGAGGTGCCGGCGCGGATTTTCGAAGAGCATGGAATCGACACTGTTTACCTGTTATCGCCAACAACTTCACTATCCCGTGCGAAGTACATCTGCGATAAAAGCCGAGGCTTCGTTTATTACGTTTCTGTAAAGGGTGTGACCGGCGCATCCACGTTGAACGTAGCGGATGTGGAAACTCGAGTCGGCGGCTTCAGGGACATCTGTAAGTTGCCGATGGTAGTCGGGTTCGGAATCAAGGATGGTCAGTCGGCCGTTGCCGTTACATCCATTGCCGATGGCGCGGTAGTCGGTTCGGCGCTTGTGGAACTAATGGCTGAACATCAGGATTCTCCTGACAAGATTATCGGCAAAGTATCCGAGCGTATCAGAGGTATACGCGAGGTCCTGGACGCTAATGCAACTGGCTGAATGGCTTGATCACATTGAAAGCTTGCACCCGAAAGCCTGGGACCTGGGGCTTGAACGGGTAGCCGCCGTGGCCAACTATCTGGATGTTGTGAAACCTGCGCCAACCACGTTTCTGGTTGGCGGCACTAACGGTAAAGGGTCCGTCTGTGCGTATATTGCCGGTTTGTGTCGTGAACTCGGCCTGAAGACAGGGGTGACTACATCCCCGCACTTGTTGCGGTTCAATGAGCGAGTCGTCGTGGATGGTGTTCAGGCATCGGATGAGCTGCTAAGTCGGGCCTTTGCCAGAATCGAAGCGGCCCGCGGCGACATTTCGCTGACATATTTCGAATTTGCCGCGCTCGCGGCCTTGTTGATCTTTCGCGAGGCCAATGTTGATGTGGCGGTGCTTGAAGTCGGGCTTGGCGGTCGGCTCGATGCCATGAATCTGGTCGCACCGGATGTCTCTGTGATTACCAGAATTGCTCTGGATCACCAGTCCTGGCTGGGTGATACCCGTGAGGCGATAGGTGCGGAGAAGGCAGGGATAATGAGACGAGGTAAACCCTGCATTCTTGCGGACAGCGATATGCCTGTCAGTATTCATGAGCACGCCTGTAATACGGGTAGTCGGCTACTGGTACCGGGCCTGGATTACATTCGCCGGGAGGATTTGTTGTCGGTTCGAGGCGATACCGCCAACGTCACATTCCGGAACCTGCCCCGACCCAGGTTGTCGATTGAGAATGCGGCTGCCGCGGTTCAGGCTGTTTTCAGCGCCGGTTTCGAACCCTCGCAAGATCAGGTGGCTCACGTTTTTTCAAATACCCTGTTGCCGGCAAGATTTCAGATCATCAATGGCGAACGCAGAACGGTGCTGGATGTCGCCCATAACCCGGATGCGGCCGCATATTTGCTGGGGCAATTGAAACTGCTGTCTTTCGAGCGTTGCCATGCCGTAGCCGGTATGTACGCCGATAAGGATTACGAATTGGTCATCGGTATGCTGTCTTCTGTGGTCGATAGCTGGTACTTCCCGGCGCCCACTGTCAGCAGGGGGGCGCCTGTGGAATTAATGGCCGCCAGCGTGCCCGCGGAAAGTGGGTGCCGGATCAGGACTTATGATAAAGTAACGGTAGCCTATGAAGATGCGGTTCGGCGAAGTTCCCATAGTGACGTGATTCTGGTATTTGGCTCATTTCCGGTCGTTGCGAGTGTATTGGAATTCCTGCAAGCGCCTGTTTAACTGGATTTCTTGAATGGACGTTAAACTTAAACAACGGGTAATCGGTGCAATTGTTTTTACGACCCTGGCGATCATCGTGTTACCCATGATCCTGGACGGTTCTTCCGAGGATAGAGAGAAGGTCGTTGCCACTGTGCCGGAGCCGCCGTCAATTGAACTGGAAAAACTTCGAGTGGAAGAGGTTCGGCGACAGATGGAAGTCATGGAAGCGGAGAGCGCGGCTCGACTGCCACAGCCTGCCGCAGATGATGAACAGGAATCAGTCCGGGCGTCGGATATGACACAAGCGACTGAGGCTGACAAGGTAAGAGAAAACGGGGATACCGGCGCCGGTTATGAACTGGATGAAGATAAGTTACCGGTTGGTTGGGCATTACAGGTGGCCAGTTTCAGAGATCAGGAGAAAGCCGTCGATTTACGGGCATCCCTTCGGGAATCCGACTATCGAACCTATATTATTCAGGCGGAGACACCTGAAGGTCCGACCTACCGAGTACTGATCGGTCCTGTGAATCAAAAACAAAAGCTGCGAGCTATCCGTGATGAAATACAATCCAGTTTGAATCTAAAGGGGTTTATCGTGCGCTATCGCGTTGAAGATGATCAAAGGCAGCTGGGCGGCTGATGGCCATCATAGATTGGGCAATTGTTGGCATAATTCTAGTGTCCTCTCTGATCAGTATAAAGCGGGGATTCGTCAAAGAGGCATTGTCACTGGCTACCTGGATTGCCGCTTTGATCATCGCACGGATTTTTGCAGAGTCACTATCGACGTTGCTGGTTGGATTTGTCGATAATCCTTCAATCAGGCTTGGTATCGCTTTTGCAATTCTGTTTGTTGCTACTTTGATCGTAGGCGCCATGGTCAACCATCTAATCAGTGAATTCGTCAAGATGACGGGTTTGTCGGGTACCGACCGGGTTTTTGGCATGGTGTTCGGCGTGTTGCGAGGCGGTGTTATTGTGCTCGTGTTGGTTACAATTCTTCATCCGACTCCACTTTCCGAAGATGCATGGTGGCAGAATTCCCTGCTCATACCGCACTTTGGTCGTGTGGTGGAATGGTTGTGGCCTCTTATTCTTGAGAATACCCAGGATTATTTTTGATCAAAACTGTGGGAGCAAAACTGATATGTGCGGCATAGTCGGTATGGTTGGCAAAAACGATGTCAAATATGATTTGTACGATGCATTGATGGTATTACAGCATCGTGGCCAGGATGCCGCGGGCATTGTTACCTGCGAAGGGGATACTTTACATCTACGAAAAAGCAACGGTCTGGTAGGTGACGTGTTCCGGCAGCATCACATGGACCAATTGAAAGGCACCATGGGAATAGGACATGTGCGTTATCCGACGGCGGGTAGCGAGAGTTCGGCTGAAGCGCAGCCGATGTATGTAAATTCACCTTTTGGAATCTGTCTGGCTCATAATGGCAACCTGATTAATGAAACGGAATTGAACGACGACCTGTTTCGGGCTGATCGCCGCCACATCAATACAGGTTCCGACTCAGAAGTATTGTTGAACGTGTTTGCGCATGAATTACAAAATCTTGCCGGCCTGCGAGCGGAGCCCGCTGATATTTTCAACGCAATTGCGAGAGTTCATGAGCGGATGAATGGGGCATATGCTGTGATTGCCCTCATTACTGGTTATGGCGTGATCGGTTTTCGTGACCCTTATGGTATCCGGCCCATCATCTATGGCAAACGAGAGACTGCATCGGGTACTGAATACATGATAGCTTCGGAAAGTGCTGCGCTGGACATTCTCGGTTTCGAGATTATCAATGATATTCGTCCTGGCGAGGCCGTTTACATTCAGACCAATGGCAAAATCGAAGTCAGACAATGCGCCAGGTCACCGCGATATTATCCGTGTATATTTGAACATGTTTACCTGGCACGACCGGATTCGATCATTGATGGAATATCGGTCTACAAGGCACGGCTGAAGATGGGAGACCGCCTGGCCGACAAGATCCTTAATCGCTATCCGGATCACGATATCGAAGTGGTCGTTCCTATTCCCGATACCAGTTGTACCGCGGCGTTGCCAATGGCCCACAGACTTGGTGTGAAATACCGGGAAGGGCTGGTGAAAAGTCGATACGTGGGCCGAACGTTTATCATGCCGGGGCAGCAACAACGGCAAAAATCGGTGCGGCGGAAATTCAACACCATCGAACTGGAGTTCAAAGGTAAAAATGTTCTGTTGGTGGATGATTCAATTGTTCGGGGTACTACCTCAAGAAAGATTGTTCAGATGGCGAGGGAAGCCGGAGCGCGAAAAGTTTATATGGCATCCGCAGCTCCGCCCGTTCGTTATCCGAACGTATATGGCATTGATATGCCGGCGGCCAAAGAATTTATTGCTGACGGAGCCACTGAGGAGGAGATCGCCCGGTTTATCGGCGTGGATTGGCTTGTTTATCAGGATCTTGAGGGTCTGGTTGAATGTGCTTCCGGCGTCAATAAGGAAATTGAGGGTTTCGATACATCTATATTCGATGGCAACTACATTACCGGGGGGGTCGATGAGGCATACCTTAGCCGGGTGGAGTCGCTCAGAAATGATCAAGCCAAGCAGCAACGCTCGGAAAAAGACTTTGAGGTTATTCAACTTCATAATCAGGCATAGATTTCAACATGAAGAGCTTCGGTATCAATACCTCTACAGACTCACATATGCATAATGCGATCGATGAAACCATCGAGATGATTGGTCAGGTACTGTTGGGCAAGCATCACCAGATTAAACTGGCTTTGACCTGTTTGCTTTCTGGCGGTCACCTGCTGATTGAAGACCTGCCAGGCATGGGGAAGACGACACTCTCACAGGCGCTGGCACAAGCCCTGGGCTTGAGCTTTAACCGGATCCAGTTTACCAGCGACCTGCTACCAGCTGATATTCTGGGTGTGTCTATTTATGAGAAAGATACCGAGAACTTTCGATTCTATCCGGGGCCGATCTTCAATCAGCTGGTACTCGCCGACGAGATCAATCGCACCACCCCGAAGAGTCAGAGTGCCCTATTGGAAGCGATGGAAGAAAGGCAGGTCACCATCGAAGGGGAGACCAGGCCATTGCCGCAGCCCTTTTTTGTAATTGCGACTCAGAACCCGAATACCCAGGCGGGTACGTTTCCGCTGCCGGAGTCCCAACTGGACCGATTCCTGATGCGTATAGAACTGGGATACCCTGATGCCGCGGCAGAGCGAGAATTGTTGCAGGGCGAAGACAGAAGGGATGTGTTGGCCCGGCTCACTGCTACCATGAATGTTCGTGAATTTATGAATCTGCAGAGTCAGTGTAGCCAGGTCAAGGTCTCGGAGGCGTTGCTCGATTATGTACAACGGTTGATCCAATACACCCGGCAAGCACCTGAATTTGCCTATGGATTGTCACCCAGGGGTGCGCTCGCCATACTGCATTGTGCGAGAAGCTGGGCATTGATAGAACATCGAAACCATGTAATTCCCGAGGACGTGCAGGCCGTTTTGACGGCTGTTGTAGAACATCGCTTGCGGGAAGCAGCTGACTTTTCCGGACATGGCGGCACCGCCCTCGCGCAAAGGTTGTTGAGCCAGGTTGATGTCATAGGTTAGGTCGTGAAATGACCGTAGAAACGGATGCACCTGCCGGGCGTTTTTGGCGTTCGGGACCTTTTAAAAGGTGGCTCGATCGAAGAATGCCAGCCTCACGTTCCGTGACGCTTGACCAGCGAAAGATTTTCATCCTTCCCACCCGCGAGGGTCTCTATTTTCTGGTATTGATTGTTTTTATGATCGTGGCAGCGATCAACTATCAGAATTCTCTTTCCTACGCCATTGCCTTCCTGTTAGGCAGTCTTTTCATGGTCAGCATGTTACATACATATCGCAATCTCTCAGGCTTGACAATCGAGGCAGGGGCGGCGAAGCCGGCGTTCGCGACGGAGGATGCAGAAGTGTCGGTTACCCTGAAACGTTATGGCGCGCGTACGTATGAAGCATTGATGCTGGGATGGAATCCAGCACTTTTGCAAGGGACGGATCTGATTAGCGATGAGGAAGTCAAGCTCAAGTTATTCTTTGCGACAACAAAGCGGGGTTTGGTTAACCCGGGTCGTTTATTACTTCAAACGTATTATCCGGTCGGTTTGTTTCGTGCGTGGTCATGGGTGGACCTGGATATTACCACGATAGTTTATCCCCAACCTGTCTTTGCAGGCGAGCTACCAGTGGGTGTTTCCACTAGCAATGAGGGTGAATTGCTTCAACGAGATGGTGCCGATGATTTCTTCGGTCTAAGGGAATATCAAAGTGGCGATCCGTTAAGGCATGTGGCCTGGAAATCCTATGCACGAACCGACGAATTGATGTTGAAGCAATATGCCGCATTCGTCGATCGGCGGGTATTGTTGGATTGGGATCACTTTCAGGGTCTTGATACAGAAAGCCGGTTGAGTCGCCTGTGTTATTGGGTAATCAAGTTATCAAACGGGAACGACGAGTATGGTCTGCATCTACCCGGCCTGACTATCGATCCATCACGAGGTGCCGAACATCGTGAAGAGGTGTTGAAAGCGCTGGCATTATTTCGGACGGAATCGTCATGACTGGGTATCAGATTCCCCGAAATAGTCTTGCGTGGATGTTAATTGCCCAGGCAGGGGTCATCGCACCACACGTGTCCCGTTTGCCACTGTGGGTCGTGGCGCTGTGCATCGGCTGTGGTCTTTGGCGGGTCATGGTCTATCAAGGCAGATGGTCCTGGCCCGGGAAGCGGGTCAAGGTTCTGTTTGTGCTGCTGGGTATCGTCGGAGTTGTTCTCGGATATAGCGGTTTCGGCCTTGAGCCGGCTGTTGGCCTGTTAGTTGTGGCGTTTGTACTGAAATTGCTTGAGATGCAGCGAAAGCACGATGCCTATGTGGTAATTCTGCTGGCCTTTTTCGTTGCCATGACAGGCTTTCTGTTCAATCAGACTATTCCCTTTACGTTATATATGTCGATCGTGGTGACGATGATCACTGCCGCACTTGTCGGATTGAATCAGACCTTGTCTCACCTGCATCCGGTCAAAACTTTCAAAACTGCCGGTGTACTGCTCGGTCAATCGATACCCTTGATGGTGGTGCTATTTGTCTTTTTCCCGCGGGTTGGTCCTTTGTGGACTGTACCGCTGCAACGGGACGTGGCTCAAAGTGGCGTATCCGATACCATGAGCCCGGGGGACATATCAGAACTGGCTCAATCCGACGAGCTCGTCTTCAGGGCGACTTTCGGCGGGGATGTTCCGCCCTCGACCCAACTGTACTGGCGAGGCCTCGTGCTGACCCGGTTTGATGGAACCCAATGGAGTCAGGCGCCCGCTTCTGCTTACGGGGGACTTTGGCGGCTGGATCAGGGGAAGCCTGGGTGGAGTGAGAATATCCAGTTCCGGGGCAATGAAGTCAGCTACAGTATCATCATCGAACCGACTGGAAGAAATTGGCTATTCAGTTTGACGGCGCCGCAGCCGACTTCCAGTAACGATATGGGAATGGTTCGGGACGCCAGATTCTATTCGCTTGACGTGATCCGGAACCAGCGGCGTTATCAGCTGACCTCTAATCTCGATTATCGCCTGGACCGGGAATTATCGGACAGTTGGCGGGCCCGAACGACCCGACTGCCGGAGTCAGGTAATCAAAGGACCCGGGAGCTGGCGGCGTCCATGTACGACCAGGCGGCGGATCCTCGTGAGTACGTCAACCAGGTACTGCAAATGTTTCGTGAGCAGGAGTTTGTTTACACGCTGCGTCCCCCCGCGCTGGGAGAAAACTCTATTGACGAATTTCTGTTGGAAACCCGGCGCGGATTCTGTGAGCACTATGCCGGGACCTTTACGTTCATGATGCGTGCGGCGGGTATTCCCGCGCGTGTCGTGGTTGGCTATCTGGGCGGTGAATATAATCCCATCGGTGACTATGTCTCGGTGTATGAATTTGATGCGCATGCATGGACGGAGGTCTGGCTGCAAGGCGAGGGCTGGGTCAGAGTCGATCCAACATCTGCGGTGGCACCGGCGCGAATCGAAAGCGGGTTGGAAGCGGCCCTGGGTGACGAGGATAGTTTTTTAGCCAATGATCCTCTGTCGTGGCAGCGTTTTCGCAACACATTGTTGCTCTCGGAAATTCGTCTGCAAATCGCTGCCATGAGACTATATTGGGATTCCTGGGTAATTGGCTACACGCCTGACGTTCAGATGGGTTTATTGGCCGGCTATATTGAAGATCTGAACATTCGCAAACTGGGATTTATCATGCTAACGGTTTTCTTTAGTGTGCTTGGGATCATCGGTCTCATTTTGTTGATGAAGCGAAGTCGTCGCGAGATCGACCCTGTCAATCGGGAATATCTTGACTTCTGTAAGATTCTGGCAAGTTATGGTCTTCAACGTAAGACAGGTGAAGCGCCTCTTCACTTCGCGACAAGAACTGCAGAATCGCGTCCGGATCTTGCTGATGCCATCAATCGGGTCACTGATATCTACATGGATAAAACCTATTTTCAGGATGACGTTGCGGATGTGCGTGAACTCAAGCGAGCGGTTCGCAGTCTTAAGGTCAAGGCGCTGACAGGCCACTGAAACAATAACGAAAAGGTCATTTGCGAGTCCATGTATGCAAGCAAATCCGGAGAATTTTCTGACGTGTCAAACGCCCGACGCCTGGCTGGATGTTGCCCTGGCAAACATCGATATCTTGTTGATCGATCACGCGAATTGCGAGAAGAAGGCGGCGTCCACGGCCATGAATCTGATCTATCGTTATGTGGACAAGCCCGCAATGATGATGCAGCTTTCACGATTGGCGAGGGAGGAAATGCGTCATTTCGAGCAGGTGCTGGCGATTTTGCAGCGTCGCCGGATCGAATATGTACACCTGACCCCAAGCCGGTACGCGGGAGAGTTACGTAAGGGCGTCAGGACATGGGAGCCTGCTCGTTTGGTAGACATGTTGATTATGGGCGCGGTGGTCGAAGCAAGAAGCTGCGAACGCTTTGCCCGTTTGACAAACGTAATCCCGGACGAGGAACTGAGGACTTTCTATGGCAATCTGGCCGAATCGGAGCGTAGACACTATATTGTCTACATGGAAATGGCGGCCCGGTACGCCGAGGGACCTGTCGCTGACAGGGTCGATGACTTTCTGAGTCGTGATCGCCAGCTGATCGAATCCCCTGATCAGACCTTCAGGTTTCACAGCGGCATCATTAACCCGAGTACTAGCTCTCGATCCTGAAGTCTTCCAGTGCCAGCTCGTGCGGCGATACCCGCAGCACCCAGCCCCGGCTGTCCCAATCACCGAGCACGATGCGGGTGGCGGGGGTGCCATCGCCCAGTGAAATTTTATGTACATCAGGTCGGTGGGTATGGCCGTGGATGAGCAGATCTACCTGATGATGCTGCATCGTTTTGGCAACTTCCGATGGTGTGACATCCATGATGTCATCAGCCGTATCCCGGGTATGTTCCTTGCTCTTGCCTCGGGCATCGGTCGCAAACGCTGCACGTTCGTCGATTGACTTCTGCAGAAACTCTCTTTGGAAGTTCCCGTCTCTTAGCACCTGGCGCACCGCCATATATTCTTCATCCCGGGTGCAAAGGCTGTCGCCATGCATTAACAGGGCTGGCCGGCCATAGAGATCCACAACGCAGGGATCGTCAAGCAATTCGGCACCGGTAGCGCGGCAAAACTCCTCACCGATGAGGAAATCCCGATTACCGTGCATCAGGAATTTTTTAACGCTCAGGTTAGCCAGTGCGTCCATAACCTGGCGATTAAAGCGGGTGTCGTGATCATCGCCCAGCCAGACATCGAAGAAGTCACCGAGAATATACAGCGTTTCGGCCTGAACGGCGTCATGTTCAAGGAAGTGCAGGAATGCATGGGTGAGATCCGGCCGGGACTCGTGCAGGTGCAGGTCTGATATAAAAAGCTGCGTCATGGCGCGCAGTCTAGCGATTCAGTCACCCGGGTGAAAGCGTAGCGTCTGAGGAATACGTGACAAGCATGCTAAATTGCGAGGCAACGGTGTGAAAATGCGGTAAAATGTTGTTTCAAGGGTAATTTTGCAGTTTGACGGACTATGGCCGGGTAAGTAGAATGCGCTGCTCTTGAAACACCCAAAATATCAGCTTGCAGCAGATTGCTGCTGCAAGCTGGAACTTTTATCGGGGTATAGCGCAGTCTGGTAGCGCGCCTGCTTTGGGAGCAGGATGTCGGGAGTTCAAATCTCTCTACCCCGACCATATAACCAGCGACTGGCAGCTAGCTACGAGCAGCTGGAAGCTAGCGGCTAGTAGCTACTAGCCAGAGGCTCGTAATTGTAATGCGCTCGTAGCTCAATCGGATAGAGCATCGGCCTTCTAAGCCGAGGGTTGCAGGTTCGATTCCTGCCGGGCGTACCAGAGCAGTCGCGAGTTGCGAGTTCCGAGGGCTCGAAACTCGATACTCGTGACTCGTAACTGTTTATGGTGGGCGTAGCTCAGTAGGTAGAGCTCCGGATTGTGATTCCGGCGGTCGTGGGTTCAAGCCCCATCGTCCACCCCAGTTTTAAGCTGAATTCGATCAAGACTCAATGTTGGGATAATTTTTCATGCAGGTAACCCTTGAAGAATCGACGGGATTGGAACGCCGATTACGCATCAGCATACCCGCCGAACAGGTGGAGAATAAGGTGGACGAACGTCTGAAGCAGACTGCAGGCAGCGTCCGAATCAAAGGGTTCCGGCCCGGCAAAGTACCTCTGCGTGAGGTCAGGCGTCGATTTGGAGACGAAATTCGCCAGGAGGTCTCCTCGGAGGTCATGCAAGGCGCATTCAGCGAGGCGATCCAGCAAGAGGAGGTAGCGCCCGCCGGCACTCCCAGAATCGAAGATGTCAGTATGGAAACGGGCAAGGATCTCGAATTTACAGCGGTATTCGAAGTGTTACCGGATGTCACGTTGGGGGATCTGGAAGAGATCGAAGTGGAGCGGCCCGTCGCGTCGGTGACAGAAGCTGATGTGGACAAAATGATCGACACCCTCCGGGATCAAAACCTGACATATCATGAGACTGATCGAGCCTGCCAGGAGGGTGACAAGGTCAATATCGATTTTAAAGGGTTTATCGATAATGAGCCTTTCGAGGGGGGTGAATCTGAGGGAGCAGATATCGTCATCGGCCAGGGCGGTATGATCGAAGGGTTTGAAGAAGGCCTGGTTGGCTGCAAGTCCGGTGAAGAGAAGAGCTTCCCCGTGACGTTCCCTGAAGACTATCAAAACAAGGAACTGGCCGGTAAGGAAGCCGTATTTGAGGTCAAGGTCAATACAGTATCGGCACCGGAGAAGCCGGACCTGGATGAGGAATTCTTTAGTCAGTTCGGGGTCGAACGAGGAGGTGTAGACGCCTTTCGCCAGGAAGTTCGCCAGAATATGGAAAAGGAGTTGCAATCGTCCATCAAAAACCGTGTCAAGAACCGGGTTATGGACGAATTGCTGCGAATTAACGAAATTGACGTGCCGCGAGGGTTAGTGGATAGCGAGATTGACCGCATGCGCCATGATGCGGTTCAGCGGTTCGGTGGTGGCAACCAGAATATCGATCCATCCGTGCTTCCTGCCGAGATGTTTCAGCAACAGGCTGAACGGAGTGTAGCGTTGGGTTTATTGATTAACGCCATTATAGAGCAATATGGCCTTGAAGTGGATAACGACCGTGTTAAGGGGATGGTTGAAGATCTTGCCAGTTCCTATGAGGAACCCGAGCAGGTGGTTAACTACTATTACGGCAACGAGCAACAACTGAATCAGATTCAGAATATCGTTCTTGAAGAACAGGTTGTGGATAAGATGCTCGAAACCGCCCATGTTACCGACGTGGAGATGTCCTATGAGGAAGCGATCAAGCCGCCGGAGACGCCCGCTGCTGAAGGCGAGAGCGGAGATGAAGGAACCAACGAAATGCTGGAAAACGACCAGTGATGACGGTTCCAGTTGTTGAATTTAGATATGTCAAGGATTGAACTTTGGTCCAAATGACGCGATATTAACCGTAAGTGAGTTGTACCTGCAGAATCTTGAATTAATCCCGGTGACGGGAAAGAGGAGTAAATGAGCAACAGTATTGAAGACAGAATTACGCCCCCCGCAACGGCGCTGGGGCTGGTCCCCATGGTCCTTGAGCAGACAGCCCGAGGGGAAAGGTCATATGACATTTATTCGAGACTACTCAAAGAAAGGATCATCTTCGTTGTCGGACCCATCGACGATCAGGTCGCCAATCTCGTCGTGGCCCAACTGCTGTATGCGGAATCGGAAAATGCCGATAAGGATATTCAATTGTATATCAATTCCCCCGGGGGCTCGGTCACCTCAGGTATGGCGATTTACGACACCATGCAGCTGATCAATTGCAACGTTGCGACCATGTGCATTGGTCAGGCCGCCAGCATGGGAGCCTTGTTGCTCGCTGGTGGAACCAGGGGCAAACGCTATTGTTTGCCGAATTCCCGGGTCATGATCCACCAGCCCAGTGGCGGCTCCCAGGGTCAGGCTTCGGATATAGAGATTCAGGCTCAGGAGATACTGTACATGCGCGAACGCATGAATCAGATTATGGCGGAGCATACCGGGAAAACAGTTGAGGAAATTACCCGGGACACGGAACGCGACCATTTTTTCACGCCCCAGCAGGCGCTGGATTACGGCATTATAGACCGGATTCAGGAGCCACGGGCAGCATTGTCAGCGGTATAGGATTTTGTATAAAATTCATAATGTTAAGTGAGGACCTGGGTTGCGGTCGTTACAGTCTAGAGTAGAAAAGAGGTGTTGGAATGTCCGACGAGCATGATGGCAACGATGGTGACGGCAAGCTGCTCCATTGTAATTTCTGTGGCAAGAGCCAGCATGAAGTTCGCAAGCTGATCGCCGGACCGTCAGTCTATGTGTGCGATGAGTGTGTAGAACTTTGTAACGATATTATCCGGGAGGAGCTACAGGAAACCGGTGACGAGGGCGAGAAGAAAAAGTTGCCCACGCCACAGGAAATCAAGGAAATTCTCGATGATTATGTGATCGGTCAAGACCGGGCAAAAAGGGTCCTTTCGGTTGCTGTCTACAATCATTACAAGCGTTTGAATTACGCTGGCAAGAAGGACGATGTGGAGTTGCAGAAAAGCAATATTCTGCTCA
The DNA here is from genome assembly GCA_040905125.1 of Pseudomonadales bacterium. GTDB lineage: Bacteria > Pseudomonadota > Gammaproteobacteria > Pseudomonadales > Azotimanducaceae > JBBDSF01. Next base: position 26,161 of record JBBDSF010000028.1, read on the forward strand.
TCGGGCCGACGGGGGTCGGCAAGACACTGTTGGCTGAAACACTGGCACGATTACTGGATGTTCCCTTCACCATCGCGGATGCCACGACACTGACAGAAGCCGGTTATGTGGGTGAAGATGTCGAGAACATCATTCAAAAATTACTGCAGAAATGCGATTACGATGTGGAGAAGGCTCAGGCCGGGATCGTCTACATCGATGAAATTGACAAGATTTCGCGCAAATCGGATAACCCGTCCATTACCCGGGATGTATCCGGCGAGGGTGTCCAACAGGCTCTCCTGAAGCTGATTGAAGGCACAGTGGCTTCAGTGCCGCCCCAGGGCGGCAGGAAGCACCCCCAGCAGGAGTTCCTGCAGGTGGATACGTCCAACATCCTGTTCATTTGTGGTGGCGCGTTTGCCGGGCTGGATAAACTGATCCTGGAGCGTTCCGAGAAAACCAGCATCGGTTTTAACGCCAAGGTCGGTACCGAAGCGAACAAGAAAAACCTGGGCGACATTTTGAAGCGGATTGAGCCGGAAGATCTCATCAAATATGGACTGATTCCGGAGTTTGTCGGCAGAATGCCGGTCACGGCGACGCTGGATGAGCTGGATACGGATGCGCTCGTGCAGATATTGACCGAGCCGAAAAATGCGTTTACCAAGCAGTATATCAAGTTGTTCGAAATGGAAGGTGTGGAGATAGATTTCAGGGAGGATGCGCTGGCCGCTGTCGCCAAAAAGGCAATGGACCGAAAGACCGGCGCGCGGGGTCTCCGTTCTATTCTGGAAGATATGCTGCTCGATATTATGTACCGAATTCCGTCGGAAGAGGATGTGGTCAAAGTTATTATTGATGAAAATGTGATCAGCGGCGCCACGGAACCCATGTTGATTTACGAAAACCATGACCAGAAAAAGGTTTTACCTGAGTAAATTTTCGTAAATTTCGCCAAATTAACGATGAAAGGGGGCCTCGTGGCCCCTTTTTGTTTGTAAAATCTACACTGAGTCAGAAATTTTGCGGCTGAAGCAAAGTCCAAGAGGTTGAGTCAGCCGAGAGTTCAGCAGGAGTCTGTATGGGAAGTTTGAAGAATATACCGATAATCACGTTGCGCGATATGGTGGTCTATCCGCATGGCGTGCAGCCGCTCTTTATCGGTACGGAGAAATCGATCCGTGCGCTTGAGCATGCCCAGAATGAGGACAATGAGAAGAAAGTTCTGCTGGTGGCCAAACAGGATCCCGAGAATGACGACCCTGGGACAAAGGATCTGTTCTCGTTCGGCACCATCGCCACCATCCTGCAATTAATCAGGTTGCCCGACAAAACCGTAAAGATATTGGTCGAAGGGAGTAACCGGGCCGAAATCACCGGATTTCATGACGGTGCGGATTTCTTCACGGCTGATGTGAACGCGCTCGAAGAGGAGCACATCAGCGCCGGTGAGTCTGAAGCCATGGTGCGCTCGATGATGTCAGCTTTCGATCAATATGTCCAATTGAGTAAAAAAATTCCGCCCGAGGTCATGACCTCGCTCTCGAGTGTCGAGGATCCGAGCCGCCTGGTCGATACCATTGCCGCGCAGATGACGCTTAAGCTGGAAGAAAAACAGAAGATACTCGAGATGACCAGCATTAAAGAGCGTATCGAGCATATGATGACGCTGCTCGAGTCTGAAATCGATCTGTTTAACGTGGAAAAACGTATTCGCGGTCGCGTTAAAAAGCAGATGGAAAAAAGTCAGCGCGAGTATTACCTGAATGAACAGATGAAAGCGATTCAGAAGGAACTGGGTGACCTGGACGACGTTCCGAATGAAAACGAGGATCTTCAGAACAAGATTGAAGAATCCGGGATGCCCCAGGAGGCGAAGGAAAAGACCCAGGCGGAGATGAATAAGCTCAAGATGATGTCGCCTATGTCTGCCGAGGCAACAGTGGTGCGAAGTTATATTGACTGGATGCTGGGTGTCCCATGGAAGAAACGATCGAGAACCCGGACTCAGATTGCCAAAGCTGAAGAGATCCTGGATGCGGATCATTATGGCTTACGGGAAGTTAAGGATCGGATTCTCGAATACCTGGCCGTGCAGCGCAGAATCAAGAAGATAAAGGGCCCGGTACTCTGTTTTGTTGGACCGCCAGGAGTCGGTAAGACTTCCCTTGGCGAGTCCATCGCTCGCGCCACCAATCGAAAGTTCATTCGCATGGCGCTGGGTGGCGTACGTGATGAGGCGGAGATCCGCGGCCATCGAAGAACCTACATCGGTTCCATGCCAGGCAAGATTGTTCAAAAAATATCCAAAGTGGGTGTCAAGAACCCGCTGTTTCTGTTGGATGAAGTGGACAAGATGGGGCAGGACCATCGTGGCGATCCCGCCTCGGCATTGTTGGAAGTGCTGGATCCGGAGCAGAATAACACCTTTAATGATCATTACCTGGAAGTCGACTATGACTTGTCCGAGGTCATGTTTATTTGTACTTCAAATTCGATGAATATACCCGCTCCACTATTGGATCGTATGGAGATTATTCGGTTGCCGGGTTACACCGAGGATGAAAAGACAAACATTGCAACCCGATATCTGATTCCGAAACAGGTCAAGAGCAACGGCATAAAACAAGGTGAGCTGGACTTTACCGAAGACGCTGTTCGCGATCTTATTCGATATTACACGCGTGAAGCCGGAGTACGCGGGCTTGAACGCGAAATTGCCAAAACGTGCAGAAAGTTTGTCAAAGAACGCGCGGTGGCATCGGATCAGGAGAAGGTGGAACAGATCATCACTGAAGCAGAACTCGAGCATTATTGTGGGGTACGCAAGTACGACTTTGGTCGCGCGGAAGATCAGGATCAGATTGGCCAAGTGACCGGTTTGGCCTATACCGACGTTGGTGGTGAATTATTAACCATCGAGGCGGTCGCTGTTCCCGGTAAGGGACGACAAACTCGAACCGGCTCGCTGGGCGATGTGATGCAGGAGTCTGTTCAGGCGGCGACCACGGTGGTCAGGAGTCGTGCATCGGCACTGGGGATCGCCCCGGATTTCCATCAAAAATATGATCTGCACATCCATATGCCTGAAGGGGCCACGCCGAAAGACGGACCCAGTGCCGGCATCGCATTGTGCACCGCGATGGTGTCCGTGCTGACGGGCATACCAGCACGTTCTGATGTGGCAATGACCGGTGAGATCACCTTGCGTGGCGAAGTGTTACGTATTGGTGGCCTCAAGGAAAAATTACTTGCCGCTCACCGCGGAGGGATTAAGGAAGTCCTGATTCCCTATGAAAATCAGCGCGATCTCAAAGAGATACCGGATAATATTAAAGGGGATCTTACAATCAGACCCGTCAAATGGATCGATGAAGTACTTGAGATTGCATTGCAAAGAATACCTGAGCCGCTTGAGGATGAACCGGTAAGTGATCTTGATAAGGGAGCAGATGCTGAAGCCGATAGTCGGATAAGTACTCATTAAAGACCCGGACCTGGACCCTGATCATCGTCCCCGCTGATCATAATAATAACATTAGCGTGGGCAATTGGCTTGACAGCTATTTTGCCCAGTTGGTATAAGGTTCATCGGGTATAGCGTATCATGCATATGGATGTGCAATTTAAACTTTTTGACACAACCGTTCACAACGACAAAGGGGTTAAGAGTGAATAAACAAGAATTGATTGAGAATATAGCGTCTTCTGCCGATATTACTAAGGCGGCTGCTGGCAGGGCTCTGGATTCAATGATAGATAGCGTTACTGATTCGTTGAAAAAGGGGGAGTCTGTTGTATTGGTGGGATTTGGAACGTTCACCGTGCGTGAGAGGGCGGCCAGAACTGGCCGTAATCCACAAACCGGTCAACAGATCCAGATTTCGGCCGCCAAGGTACCTGCGTTCAAGGCGGGCAAAGCGCTGAAAGATGCGGTGAACTGACGTGCCGGGGCGCGAATGAGCTGGGCTCAGCGGGTTCGGATTAATCGCGCAGAAAAAATGTTCTAATAAAAATGGCGCATTCCGTATGCGCCATTTTTCGTTATTTACAAGGTTGTTGTTTGTGAGGTTGTACTATGGTGATCCAAAAGCTCCAGGATGGCTCCCAGGGGATAGTGGCGAAGATTATTGTCGCGCTGATTATTGTCGTTTTCGCTCTTTTCGGGTTTGGTTCTATTACCACTTATTTGGCACCTGTACCCAAAGTCGCGACTGTAGGCGGGGAAGACATAACGCGAGAGCAATTGGAAATTGCGATGGAACGTGAGCGGCGTATCCTTCTTTCAAACGGCACGGCACCGGCCGATATCGATGAGAGCGAGCTTCGTGACCAGGCGCTCGCCTCAATAATTGATCGTCAGCTCCTGTCCCGGGCCTCGGAAGATCTTGGTTTGTACGTCAGTGAAGAGAAGATTGACAAGCAGATTGTGGAAACCCCGGCGTTCCAGGTAGATGGTGTCTTCGATGTACAACAATTTCAGATGGCTATCGGAAGTGCAGGTTATACACCGCTTATGTATCGAACCGAAATGAAACGTGATATGAAATTCCAGCAGCTTGGAATGGGTATACAGTCAAGTGCGTTTTTCACCATGTCTGAAGCGGAGCGAGCCGCTAGTCTGGCAAATCAGACACGAGATATCGCTTATCTGCGTATTTCGGTGGACGAGCTTATGGATGAAGTCAACGTGACAGATAAAGAAACGAGAGCCTATTACGATAACCATGTCAGCGAGTTTAAAACTAAAGAGACAGTGAACCTTGCCTATCTCGAGGTAAGGCGAGATGACTTGATGGATGACGTGGAAGTATCGGAAGCGGAGTTACGGGCGCGCTATGAAGAAACCCGACAGCAATATGCAACCGATGAAAATCGGCGGGTGGCGCACATTCTGATTGAAGCTGACGACGAAGGTGATGGGGAGAAAGCCAAAGAACGAATTGATGAGCTTTATGACCGGATCAAGAGCGGCGAAGACTTTGCTGAGCTTGCCCGGGAATATTCGGACGATCCGGGTCCCGCAGAAGAAGGCGGCGATCTTGGATACAGTCCTCCAGGTACGTATACCGAGCCATTTGAAGAAGTCGCTTATAATCTTGATGTCGGTGAACTGTCTGCACCTGTTGAAACCGAGTTTGGTTACCATCTTATCAAGTTATTGGATGTGGAGCCCGAGGAAGTACCTTCCTTCGAGGATATAAGGGATGAGGTGGAACAGGATCTGAGGCAGGCTCGTGCTGAGGAGTTATTTGTTAATCAATCAAGTCAGCTTGCGGAAATTGCTTATGAGTCCCCGGACCTGGGAATTCCGGCCGAGGAGCTGGGAATGGCAATTAAAACAACCGGACATGTCTCAAAGGATGTATCGGAAGGCATAGCCGCCAATGACGGGGTGATGGAAGCTGCCTTTAGCCCGGATGTGTTACTCGACGGAAATAACAGCGACGTTATCGAAATAACGCCCAACCATCACGTTGTGGTGCGGGTTCGGGAACATCGGCCCAGCGAGGTCAAACCTTACGAAGAAATTGCCGAACAGGTGCGAGACAAACTTGCGCGGGAAAAGGCAACTTTAATGGCGGAGGCCAATGCCAAAGAAATTGTCGAGATGTTGGATAGCGGCTCGATTACCCGGTATGTTGCAGACAAGTTTGGACTTCAATGGCAAGTGGTTCCTGAGGCTCGTCGCAATCATCCTGATATTGATCCTGAAATCCGTGCCAGGGCGTTTAATCTGGCGCGGCCGCCGGAAACCGGTAAGTCCGTGGGTTATACCATACTCGAAGAAGGTGATGCCGCTGTCGTTACGGTGACCAACGTTGAAAACGGTGATGTCGATGCAATGGCCGCACAGGATATTCGACAACTGGGACGCGCGCTGGCGAATCAGCGCGGCAGGCATGACTTTCAGGAATTTCGTGCAAACCTCGAGCGCGAAATCGAAGTGACAACCCGTTGATATAACCCTCATTGAGTCGACGTCACGTCGACAAACAGGGTTAGCTGATCGCCCGGATGGATGTATTTTCTTTGCGCAAGATCATCGTTCCATTGCCTGATGCTGGCCACTGAAAGGTTGAATTTGCTGGCAATCAGCGAGAGGGATTCGCCCCGACGGACGCGGTAGCTTACCTTGCGAATGACCTCGGAGTTTTGGGGGGCTTCAGATACCCTTGATGCCGAAGTCGAGAACACAGTAAGTTTGGTGCCTGGACTCAGGATGTCAGTGGGCGCCATGCCATTCCACTTCGCCAGACTGCGTACCTCGACGCCAAAACGTCGGGCAATCTCCCAAAAGCTGTCGCCGGGACGCACAGTATAGTTCACTGGCGCGACGCCCTTTTTGTCTTCTACATATTCTCTGGTGCGTGCCAGCCGTTCTTCTTTGCTATGGCTATAGGTATCGCGGTCGTGACTGGCCACCGGGATAAGCAGTGCATCGCCCGCTCTGATGAGGTTGCTGCGAAGATTGTTGGCGGTTTTGATCGCTGCAATGCTCGTCTGATGTCGTCTCGCCAGGACCCCGAGACTCTCGCCCGGGCGTACGGTGTGACGGCGCCATGCGACCCGTTCATCGGCCGAAAGGGACTTCAGTCGATCCCGAAAGCTTGCGGCTTTCTCCCTGGGAACCAGCAGTCGATGCGGGCCATTCGGTCGCGTTGACCATTGATTGAAGGCTGGATTGAGCAAGTACAGTTCCTCGACGCTGATCTCGGCGAGGGATGCTGCCTTGGCGAGGTCCAGCTGGCTGCCGATGTCCACCGCTTCCCAATAGGGCGTATTTGGCAGGGAGGTCAACTGAATACCGTATTTTTGCGGGTCGGCCACTAATGCGCTAATGGCAAGTAATCGTGGCACATAGACGCGCGTCTCAGGGAGCAGGTTGAGTGACCAAAAGTCCGTGGGTTTCCCCGCGCGGCTATTTGCTTTCATGGCCTGCCGAACATTTCCTTGTCCGGCATTGTACGCCGCCAGCGCCAGCAGCCAGTTGTCATCCAGCAATTGATGCAGATGCGCCAGATAATCGAGAGCTGCGCGGGTTGCCTCGGGCACGTCGCGCCGACCGTCGTACCACCAATTAATCTGAAGGTCATAGTGACGAGCCGTACCGGGGATGAATTGCCACAGCCCGGCTGCCCGACCATGGGAGTAAGCGAAAGGATCGAATGCGCTTTCGACAATCGGTAACAGGCCAACTTCCATCGGCAGATCGCGTTCCTCGATGGCTTCGACGATATGAAACAGGTGGCGTCTCGCTCTGGCCGCGACCCGATCGAGATAGGCCGGATGGCGTTTGTACCAGTTTAATTCCGCCTGCACGGACGGCCTGTCCAGGTGGTGTTCAAGATTGAAACCGCGGCGAATCCGGTCCCAGATATCGACAGTTGACTCTTCTGTGGAACGTTTGGCGGCCAGGTAGAGGGATTCACCGTCTTCATGGACCTGTATCGTGGTCCTGGTCAGGTACGCGTCTATTGCCTGCTCAAGATCTGTGCCAAAGTCTTGTGCTCTACGAATCGGCGACGGAACTCTGGCGAACTCATCCACAGCATTTCTCTCTGGTGTGTTCTCCCGGGTAGTGTCAGCAGCGACGGGTGCCGCTGGTGCGGAGTCTGGTGGAATATCGATGGTATCGGACCAGTGCTGGCAAGAGGTGAGTAATGGGATGAGAAGGACGATAGCGAGTTTGACCACATGCATGTTTTACTGCTCTGAAAGAATTGCGACTTAAGTAAGAGTGAGAAACTGATTATAATGATACCAGACCGGAGTAACCAATCGTGCGGAGTATATTGTTGCGAACAGCCTCACAATCAATGGAATTGGACAATATTCGACAATGGTTCGACTTTGGCATCGGAGAGCAGGTATTAAGCGTGGAACAAGCGATTCTCGATCAGCTTTTCTCCGGCATGTTTGGTTACCATTTGCTGCAGATCAGCGTCCAGAATTCTCCTTTATATAATGCGAGCCCCATCCAACATAAAGTGACAATGGGTATCAGGGAAGCCGATGGAAGTCCCTTCGTTGGCAATGCGACACAATTGCCGTTCGAGGATGACAGCATTGACGTCGTGCTGCTTCACCACATGCTGGATTTCTATCAGGACCGGCAACAAATCCTGCGGGAGATTTCCAGGGTTTCGCGGCCCATGGGACATGTGGTTATTGTGGGATTTAATCCTGTCAGTTTTTGGGGAGCATGGAAGCTGGTTGCGGCGCTGAGCGGACACGCACCCTGGAATGGCTCATTCATTCGCGCGGGAAGGCTGATGGATTGGCTCAACGTGCTGAATTTCAGCATAGACCGTGCGCACTACTGTACTCATGGTTTACCGGTTGATAAATGGCTTCTCAAGGGGAAGATGCCCGATTATACTCGCGGTGTTTCACGTAAGACCAACTGGCCCTTCGGTGCTGTTTATGTCATTGTTGCCAGAAAGCAGGTTGGAGGCATGACACCCTTGCGACCCCGTTGGGAACCAAAAAAGGCACTTGGCAAGCTGGCCGTGGTTCGACCGGGCGGGCGAGGTCTTACTACCAGAAATACCCGAGGCTCGATTGACAACAACGGTTGAAATATTTACCGACGGCGCGTGTCGTGGTAATCCCGGCCCGGGTGGCTGGGGAGCATTGCTGCGTTATGACGGCAAGGAGAAAAGGCTCCGGGGCAGCGAAGCGCGTACGACTAATAATCGCATGGAGCTCACGGCCGCAATCAAGGCGCTGGAGGCACTTAAGAGGCCGTGCAAGGTCAAGCTTACGACTGATTCCGAGTATGTGCGCAAGGGAATTACGCAATGGATAAAGACCTGGCGGGAACGGAACTGGAAAACTGCCAACAAGCAGCCTGTCAAAAATGTGGACTTATGGCAGCGGCTGGATGAACTCGAACAAAAGCATACGATCGAATGGCACTGGGTGAAAGGGCACAGCGGCCATGAAGAAAACGATATGGTCGACGGTCTCGCCAATCAGGCTATTGATGAAATGCATGTGAAACAAAAAGGGAGCATATGAGACAAGTTGTTCTTGATTCTGAAACAACGGGTCTCGAGCCGGAACAAGGCCATCGAATTCTGGAACTTGGCTGTGTCGAACTCATAGACCGGAAACTGACGCGGCAGCGCTACCACCAGTATATCAACCCAGAGCGTGATATAGACGACGGAGCGTTGGAAGTACATGGAATTACACGTGAATCTCTTGCCAATAAGCCGACATTTGCGGAGGTGTGGGAGAGCTTTCTTCAGTTCGTCAATGGCGCGGAGCTTGTTATACACAATGCTGCCTTCGATATCGCGTTTATAGACCATGAAATCAGCATCATGGATCCTGCTGTCGGTTCAATAACGGAGTATTGTACTGTTGTGGACACTCTGGCGCTCGCACGAGCCAAGCATCCGGGGCAAAGGAATAACCTGGATGCATTGTGTAAACGTTACAATGTGGATAATTCCCAACGTGATCTTCATGGTGCCCTGCTTGATGCGGAAATTCTGGCGGATGTTTATCTATTGCTCACTGGTGGCCAGGCAAGCCTTGGGTTCGGTGAAACAGATGACCAGCGTGAGGCTCGGGTGAGTGAAGTGAAGCGGGTGGCCGAAAATCGACCCGCCCTGAAAGTTATCAGGGCGACCACTGAAGAACTGGCAAGGCATCGGTCGAAGCTCGAGTCCATCGATGAGGTCGCTCAGAATGGCTGCCTGTGGAAACGGCTGGGCTATTAGTCCCTGACTTCGTAGATATTTGTCGAATCATCGGCTTTGCTGGCGGGGAATGGGACAGGCAGCAATTCAATTTATGTTACGATTGGCGAAATTATAGTTGTGGAGTTAATTATCTTGGAGTTCATATTCGAGTATGGGCTGTTCCTCGCCAAGGCCATCACGATTCTGGTCGCGATATTGGTCGTTATATCTGCGCTCGTGGGATTGGGTCAAAAGACCAGGAGAACCGATAAAGGCTATATTGAAGTTCGTAATATGAACGACAATATGGATAACATCACGAACACCCTTAAAAGTGCCGTGCTTAACAAAAGCGCATTAAAACAGGATAAAAAGGACAGCAAAAAGAAACGTAAGGAAGAAGAAAAAACCGCCAAACAGGAGCTCAAGCAGGGTGGCCAGTCCAGATCGCGGGTCTATGTTATCGATTTCGAAGGCGATCTTCGCGCTTCTGCCGTGTCACGGCTACGGGAGGAGGTGACCGCCATATTATCGGTGGCCGGTAGCAACGATGAAGTGGTTGTCAAATTGGAGAGTCCGGGTGGGCTCGTTCACAGTTACGGGTTGGCAGCGTCGCAACTGCGCCGCATAGTCGATCGCCAGGTACCCTTAACGGTGGCAGTGGACAAGGTCGCGGCCAGTGGCGGCTACATGATGGCCTGCATCGCGAACAACATTATTGCTGCCCCTTTCGCGTTGTTAGGCTCCATCGGCGTTGTGGCCCAGATGCCCAATTTTCACAAACTCCTCAAAAACAAGGATGTCGACTTTGACGTTTACACCGCTGGAGAGCATAAACGGACGCTGACGGTATTTGGTGAGAATACCGAAGAGGGACGTAAAAAGTTTATGGAAGAGCTTGAGGATCTACACGATCTCTTTAAGGAATTTGTAGGCGAAAATCGTCCTCAGGTGAACATTTCAGAAGTCGCCACCGGTGAAGCCTGGTATGGAACGCGGGCCTTGAAACATGCTCTGGTAGACGAACTGAAAACCAGCGATGAGTATTTATACGATAAGTGCCAGGAAGCCGATGTCTTTCAGGTCAAGTTCGTGGAATACCGGAGCAAACTCGAGAAAATGATGGAAAAGATGGCACATGTGTATACAACATTAACAGGACCATCCCAATTTCCGAGATTATAATCAAGAGGTAAAAATAGAGAGAGTTATGACTGACTTCAATGCGTTCCAGGTTGAAAAAAGCGACGATGAAGTACAACAAAGTATTATCCAGCGCTCTATCGAGGATCTCCCGGCAGGAGAACTGCTGATCAGAGTTCGGTATTCCTCGGTCAACTACAAGGATGCGCTGTCTGCCAAGGGTATGCCGGGTGTGACAAAGAATTACCCACATACGCCAGGCATCGATGCAGCGGGCGTGGTCGAATCGTCCGATGTCGACAGTTTCACGGTGGGCGATGAAGTGGTTGTCATTGGCTTTGATCTGGGCATGAATACCCCGGGCGGGTTCGGAGAATATATCCGGGTACCGGCCAATTGGGCCGTCAGAGTTCCCGGAGGATTGACGTTGAAAGAAACCATGATGTTGGGCACGGCTGGATTTACCGCGGCACTTTGCCTGGAGAAGCTCGAGCGCATGGGGGCGAGCCCCGAGGATGGCCCTGTGCTGGTTACCGGGTCGACGGGCGGTGTCGGGTCGGTTGCTGTTTCGTTGCTGGCGAAGCTCGGTTTTGAAGTCATCGCCAGTTCTGGCAAGAGTGATCAGGTAGATTATCTCAAGTCTCTGGGTGCGAGCTCGGTAATCGGGCGCGATGAGTTAACCGGGGAAAGTAAACGGCCGCTGTTGGCCGAGCAATGGGCTCATGGTGTGGATACTGTCGGTGGCGAGATATTGTCCAATGTCATTAAATCGTTAAAGTACGGTGGCAGCGTTGCCATTTGTGGGCTGGTGGCGTCGCCCTCGTTCACCGCAGCGGTGTTCCCCTTTATATTACGCGGCGTCAATGTGTTGGGTGTGGACTCGGTCGAGTTACCCATTGAAGCCAAAGCCAACACCTGGCAGCGCCTTGCCGGTGACTGGAAACTTTCCAACCTTGATGACATGACCAGCGAGATCACTCTGAACGAATTGTCGGAGGCCCTTGATCGGGTCTTTGCCGGACAGGCGAAGGGAAGGACTCTGCTCAAACACGGGTGAAGCAGCCTCTAGCAACTAGCAGCCAGCCCACATTATTCATGAACGCCAGGTTCTGATGGAGGCCGGGTCCTGTCAGGCGAACTTGTTTTTATTTTTGCCAGCTCCACCCATCCCCCAGTGGGTCCCTTCCGCTGGCAAAAATAAAAACAAGTCCCCCTGCCACCCGTCCGCACGCCAGATGGTCGTTCATGAATAATGTCGGCTAGTAGCTAGCAGCTAGTCGCTGCTGTCAATCCCGTCGCAACTCGTCAGAGACAGCAATCGGCGTTGGATACCTGAATACAACGAGATACGACGAGAATATGAAGGTCAGAATAGCGGTTGCCTGAATCAGGTGCGATGCGCCGGTACCTATAATGGAATAAGTGCTGGCCACGAATGCGATCATCAGGGAAAATTCGCTGATCTGGCCCAATCGAAAGCCGACTTCCCAACTATCCTGTGGTGTCTCGCTGTTTGCAAACAGCAGCCTGAAAATGGCCGGTTTGAGTCCCAGCACCAGTGCAGCCATAAGTGCGGCTGGAATGAGCACTTCATCCAGGAGAGACAACTGAAACTCTGCTCCCAATGAGAAGAAAAAAAGTACCAGGAAAAAGTCACGCAGGGGTCTCAAATGGTTGGCGATATACATGGAAATGGGGCTCGTGGCGATGGAAATCCCGGCAATGAATGCACCCACTTCGTGGGACAAACCCGCGATCGCGGCAATTTCGGCAACGCCGAGGCACCAGCCGATGGCAAGTAGAAAAACGTATTCATGGAAGGCATCGAAGCGTTCCAGCAAGGGCAATAATACATATTTGACAAATAATGCTGCAGATACGATCAGCACTGGAAAAGCCACCAGTACTTGAAACAGCCTTTCGGCCGTGCTGAACTCCAGTCCGCCGCCTGTTAATACAAGCAGAACCATAATGGCTATAAAGTCCTGAATCAGTAGCAGGGCAACCACCAGCTCACCAATGTGTCGATGATGCAAGGCTGCGGTTGGCAATAGTTTGATGCCGATGATGGTGCTCGAAAACATCATCGCAAGACCGACAATCATTGATTCGATCAGGGTGTACCCGAAACCGTATGCAACGGCAAAGCCCAGGCCGCAGAAAGCCGCTGAGCTGACGAGACCAACGACGAGTGCGTTTTTCAACATACTGCCAAGCTTGCCGGGTTGCATGTCGAGGCCAAGCAGAAAGAGGAGAAAGATAATACCGACTTTCGCGATGTTGCGAATCAACGACGGGTCGGAGATCAGTGAAGTAACAGAGGGCCCGAGAATAACGCCGATGGCGATGTAAGCGACGATCAGTGGTTGACGAGTGTACAGTGTCAGCGTGGCAAGTACTGCCGCAGAAGAAAAGATCAGAAAAAATGAAAATAAAAGAGGATCGTTGCCCATATGAATCAGAGCATACAATAAATGTCGTCAGGGCGCATATTGCTATTCGCGCAGGCGAAACAAGGGAACGGGACGGTCGATGGAAGCCTGGTAATTGTAGGTAAAGCCCTTGAGGCCACTGACGATATCCTCTGGTGTCTGATCCTCGGCAGGTTCGAAGGCGTTAAATCCACATCGATACATTTGATTGACCAGGTCCCGTCGAACGTCACCAATGGCACGCACTTCGCCAGCGAAGGCATAATGGTGCCGTAGAATGGTCGCATTGGATAAAGAACGGCCGTCATGGAACTGGGGAAAGTTGAGCGCTACAATCGGCAACTGGTCAAGAAATGGTTCCAGGGTTTCGACTTCTTCATGACTGTCGAGCCAGACGCCGATATCGTTACGTCCCTTGAGCGACTCGGCGTTGTCAATATAGGTCGACAGGGGTAGAAGCGCATTGTTTTCATTAATGGCCGCATCTTCCTCCCAAATGACCCGGAAGTCAGAATCCACGATTTCACCTTCTTTTACGATTGTCGGCATTGGTGTACTCAAGTCAGTTATTACAGAGGGCTACGCGTAGACGGCATCTTTAAAAGGCTGGATGCCTAGACGCGAAAACGTGTCCAGAAAGTGCTCGCCTTCTTCCCGTTTAGCGACATACAGATCGACAATCTTCTCCACCACGTTCGGAATTTCGTCTCTGGCGAACGAAGGTCCCAGTATCTGCGCGAGAGCTGCATTCTGGTTCGAAGCACCGCCAATGGATACCTGGTACCATTCTTCGCCTTTCTTATCGACCCCGAGGATGCCAATATTACCCACATGGTGGTGGCCGCAGGCATTCATGCAACCCGATATGTTGATATCCAGGTCGCCGAGATCATGCAGGTAATCCAGATTATCGAACCGGCGTTGAATCGCCTCGGCAACCGGTATTGACTTGGCATTGGCCAATGAACAAAAGTCTCCTCCAGGGCAGCAGATAATATCCGTTAACAGTCCCAGGTTGGGCGATGCCAGGCCTGACTGAGAGAGTTCTTTCCACAAGGTATAAAGATCGGTTTTGCGCACGTCCGCCAGGGTCAGGTTTTGTTCATGGGTAACCCGTACTTCCGAGAAGCTGTACCTGTCCGCCAGATCCGCAACAATGTCCATCTGCTCGTCCGTCACATCCCCGGGTGGGACGCCCGTCTCTTTGAGCGCCAGGTTGACAATGGCATATCCGGGTTGTTTGTGCGCGACAACGTTTCGGCTCATCCAGGATTTAAATGCGAAATCCTTCTCCATGGGTTCGGTGAGTTCCGGTACGTCGTCTTCCAGTTCTTCGTAAGGCGGTTGCGTAAAGAAGGATTTGGCCCGTTGGATCTCTGCATCAGTTAAGGTCTCGGGCTCATCTTTCATTTGTTCCCACTCGGCTTCCACCTTCTGTGCGTAGACCTCGGGAGTCATGGCTCGAACCAGGATTTTAATGCGCGCCTTGAACTTGTTGTCTCGTCGACCATAGCGATTGTAAACACGCATCATGGCTGCCAGATAAGTGAGCAGGTGTTTCTTCGGCAAGAACTCGCGGATAACCGCACCAATTGCCGGCGTTCTGCCAAGTCCGCCGCCGGCAAGCATCTCGAAGCCGATCTCGCCGTCTTTTTCCACCAGCCGAACGCCGATATCGTGAACTTGAACAGCGGCCCGATCTTCATGGGCGCCTGTCACCGCAATTTTGAATTTGCGGGGTAACCAGTTGAACTCGGGGTGAAATGTGGACCATTGCCGGATAAGTTCAGCCCAGGGGCGCGGGTCATCAATTTCATCGATGATGGCGCCCGCATACTGGTCCGAGGACACATTACGGATGCAATTACCGCTGGTCTGTATGGCATGCATTTGTACGGAAGCCAGTTCCGCCAGAATGTCCGGCACCTCTTCGACTTTCGGCCAGTTGAACTGAATATTTTGCCGAGTGGTGAAATGGCCGTAGCCCTTGTCATAATATCGGGCGATATGTGCCAGCTTTCTCAGCTGGGTAGAGGAGAGCAGCCCGTAAGGAATGGCGATTCGAAACATCGGCGCCAGACGCTGAATATATAGCCCATTGCGCAAGCGCAGATGTCTGAACTCCTCTTCGGACAGTTCACCCGCCAGGAAGCGGTTCGTCTGGTCCCGAAATTGTTCGACACGTTCGTCGACCATCGCCTGGTCGTATTCATCGTAAATATACATATTTCGCCGGATTATATCTGTTGCTGACTCATATCGGTGGGTCAGGGTTTCGAAGGTGCATAAAATACCAGTTTCGGCTTATGCATAAAATGAATGATTTTACATATATTTAGACTGCGCAAGAATAAAAGCCGTCTCCCGAAGTGGCGCGCGGCGGGTGGTCACCCGTATAATCACGACATTGGAGGACATTATGGGCAATTCAATGAGCAAGAATCAAAGTAAGTCAGATAGTTTCGTGGATGCCGTGGCGGCCATTATCCTGATTTCCATCCTGGTCATTACCGCGCTGTTCTGGGTCTCAGGTCAGTAGTTTAGTACCAGGTAAACGATCCCCAGCAACACAACAACAAACAGTACAGTAAAAATAAGCCCCGCAATAATGAACGTCACGGGATCACCGTGAGAAAAGTCGCGTTCCCGATTTTTGCGACTCTGTACGCCAATGGCCGCCGCGATGACGCTAAGGGCAACCTGCCAGCGAGAGGGGCTATTGTTATCGGGGCTGCTGTCGTTGTCGTTCCGGGACATAGATTAACGGCTTAAAAGAACAATTTTATCACATGTTGGTATTTGCTGTTTGATCAGAGTTCCCCTGGTCAAATAACTCTCGTCGAATTATCTTGATCTGCCTGGTGGCAACGCGATTATCCGGATCCAGTTCCATCACCTTGTCGAATGCCATCATTGCTTCTCGGGGTCTGTCCATGGCCAGCAGTGAGAACCCCTTGAAATAGTGAGCGTTTGGGGCGTCAGGATCCAGGCTGAGGGCTTCGTTGAAATGAATCAGCGCCTGGTCATGATAGCCTGAATCGGCCAATGCTCGGCCGAGCATGTACCAGGCTCTAAAAAGTCCGCGCGCCTGACCTGACCGCTCGGGTGAACCGTCTTCCAGCCCCATCACTATGGGATAATTCCTGTCTGTGGCCATCAGGGTGTGTGTCCAGATCGTAATGCTGTTTTGCCAGTGACCGAGATATTGAACGGTTGCAATCGAATAAACGGCTATCAGACAAACCGCGGCGTAACGTAGTAGTGTGGCTCTGGGGGTGAAATGTATCCATATCTCCCGAATAGCGAAGGTGAGGGCAACAAACAGTCCAATATAGGGCACATAGGTATAGCGATCGGCGTAGGCCTGAGCACCAACCTGGACAATGCCAATGACGGGCACCAATGTACCCAGAAAGAATGCCCAGCCCACAAAGAACCACGGAAAGCGCCGAATCCACACAACAGCAGCAGCGGAAATCGCCGTGAGCAGGGCCAGGTTGGTCCAGATCAGAGGCTGTGCCCAGCGGCCCGGATGCGGGTATAACAGCGCCAGGTTCGCCGGTATCAGCGCAGTTTTCAGATAATGACCATAGGCCACAACAGCATTGCCAAGACGCTCGGCAAGGTCAAGCGCCGCGCCGCCATCCATAGCACCGCCCGTTTGTTGTGCGCGAAAGGTGATGATGGCCGAGATGAGAGATAGCGCCAGCAATGGCAGTTTCTCGTATACAAGGACACGAAAGCGATCGAAACCGGTCATGCGACCCAGCGGCCAGTAATCGAACAACAGCAGGACAAAGGGCAGTGTCACCAGCATGGGTTTCGCCATCAGACCAAGAGCCAACAACACAACAACCAGGGTGTACCGGGCAAGGGTCGGTACCTGGGTGTAATGACGCCAGGCGAATAAAGTGAGCAGCAGGAACGAGGTGCTTAATACGTCCTTGCGTTCGGCCACCCAGGCGACGGATTCCACGTGGGCCGGATGAATTGCGAACAGGGCGGCAATGAACGCAGCGGCCCATAACTCGCCGGTCATCAGGCGGAGAATTTGAAACAGCAGTACGACGTTGACGGTGTGCAGGAATAAATTAACGCCCAGGTGTCCGGCCGGATTCAATCCGAACAAGGACACATCGAGCATGTGCGAGATCCAGGTGAGTGGGTGCCAGTTGGAAACGTGGAAGCTCGTTAGTGCCCACTGAATATTTGTTAAGGACAGCCCGGAGCTGACGTGCTCGTTAAGGTGTATGTAGTCGAGTGTGTCGTAATTGATAAAGTCATGATGAATGAGGGATCCGAAGATAATAGCGGTCAATGCAGCCAGACCAGCAGTAATCCTGACATGCATCATGGGCTGCGATACCTGCTGTCAATCAGTCCCCATCGCGTCAGGCGAAACCTTATAGACTCGCTCAATACACCGAGCCCGTATCTCATAAGGGGCGCGCCGCCTATAGACGATGCTTGCGCCGTGTATAGCGTCGGGCAAGTGACCTCTCCTATAGTATGTTTCCTGGCGATGATTTGTAGCAAAATCTGGTTGTCGAAGATGAAGTCATTGGAATTGTCGTCGAGAGGAATAGATTCGAGAACTTCCCGGGAAAAAGCACGGTAACCCGTGTGATATTCGGACAGTTTATAGCCCACTAACAGGTTCTGAAAAAATGTAAGAAAACGGTTTCCAACATACTTGTATCGCGGCATGCCACCTTCCAGTGCGCCAACGCCCAGAATTCGTGATCCGAGAACACAGTCGAAAAGATCCTCGGCGATCAGTGCGGACATGGCGTGAATGAGTTTTGGTGTGTATTGATAATCAGGGTGGACCATAATGATGATGTCTGCGCCCAGGTCGATTGCTTTTCGGTAGCATGTCTTTTGATTGCCACCATAGCCGAGATTCTTGTCGTGAACAATGACGTGTTTAATGTCCAATGATCTT
Organism: Pseudomonadales bacterium; assembly: GCA_040905125.1. Taxonomy (GTDB): domain Bacteria; phylum Pseudomonadota; class Gammaproteobacteria; order Pseudomonadales; family Azotimanducaceae; genus JBBDSF01. The sequence continues at coordinate 44,358 of JBBDSF010000028.1, forward strand.
GCCAGCTCAGCTGTGTTATCGACACTGGCATCGTCGACAAGAATGACATCATCGACGATATCCATGGGTAGCTCGTGCCAGGTTTGCTCAAGGGTAAGGGCCGCATTGTATGCGGGCATGACAACTATAATTTTCTTGTTCTTTAGCATATTATTTTTCCAGCCTGGCGGCTACGACAAACGTTGCGCCCTTATGAAAAATAGCAGCCAACAGACTTTCGATACATGCAAACGGTAGTAACAGAGCACCCAACGGCATCCAGAACGCGAGAAGCCACTTCTTGTGTGGATTCGGATCACCATGCTTCAAGAGCGTGTAGCATTCATTCAGACGTGAAGGCATAAGTGTGTTGAACACACTTTGTAGAAACCCGTAAACGGCTTGTACCGGTTCGAAATAACTGATGTTCTCTATCCGCAGCTTGAAATTTTCGAGACACGAAGTGAGCCGGACCGGTTCAAAATGTATTACATGCCGAGGCAGGTCCAGATGAAACCAGAAGGCGCCAAATAGTCTGCGCTGCCAGCTATCGAAATTCGGTACAGCAATTACCAACAGGCCGTTATCACTCATGTGGCTGGTAATCTCCTCCAGTAGAGTTTCTGAACCGGGAATATGCTCCAGCACATGCCAGAGTATAACGATATCGAATCGCTGCCCGGCCAGTTCGGGATCGGATAGCGTGCCAATGTGGACAAGGTCGCGGATAGTGTGGTCTAAAGGAAAACCGCGCCTTTCTATGCCTGTAACATCGGCTCCCAGAGTCTGGAATGCGCGTAACATAATGCCTCTTCCACAACCAATATCCAGAACGGTGGGTGACTTGCTGGTTCCGCGTTGTTCCTGCCATTGCGTTACAATTTTCAGAGCCCGGTGCTTTGCCAGCATTTCGAGGATGTTTTCAATTGAGGAAGAAAATTTCCGCGAAGCCGAGCCGTAATATTCGTTGGCGTAAGCGGCCGCTATGTCGTCAGGGCGGGCATTGACTGTAGTGACCAGATTACAATACTGGCACCGTGCAATATCAAAATAGCGTTTGGTCACTGCATTGGCAACGTCGAATGCCGGAGCATGATAAAGCGTGACATAGTCGTCTTGGTTACAGTTTTGACAGGCGTCTTTCAATTCAATTCCGTTTTTGAGGGTACGGGTGGAAAAGTATAAATTTCTTTGCCGTATAGTTGAACAGGAAAACCACTGCGCTCGCGAAAACTTTGGCGTGAAGATAATGAAGCCCAAATTTATCTACAGACAAATACATAAGTGCCTCGCTTAGGCCCAACCCGGCAATAATAATTGTATTAAAAATTGTAAATTCCAGTGCGACCTTATTGTATCTTCGATATGAAAAGACCCATTTGATGTTTAACCAATAAGAGATACATAGACCAGTCGCATAGCCAAATATATTAGAGATAAGATAGTGAATGCCGAGCAGTTCTGTACACAGATATAGAACCAGAATATCGCCTGCGAAAGCCATACTTCCTGCAAGTACATATTTTCCCGGCTCTGACCTGAAAAAGCGCTGTATCATGCAAATTGCCATGGGATTGAAAGCATTTGCCCAACAGTAAACCAGAGTACCGGAGGTGGCAATGTATGCTGGTGCAGACAAGATTACCAGCGCCGGATGAATCGCGAACCGGCGGGCACTCGCAACGCATGAACGCAATTTGTTCTCCCGGGTCAACTATATGCCAGACATAAAAAACGCACCGTGAGGTGCGTTTTTTCAAGGGAGCTCAGTAGGCGTTAATCGTCGTACTTGAGGACTGGTTTCAGCCAGCGTTCTGCTTCTTCCATATCCATTCCCTTGCGTTTCGCATAGCTTTCGACCTGATCTTTGTCGATTTTACCGATACCGAAATAACGCGAATCGGGATGAGAGAAATAGAATCCGCTGACCGATGCAGCTGGCATCATGGCATAATTCTCCGTCACACTGACTCCCGCAGTGTTGTCTGCATCCAGCATCCAGAACAAGGTTTCCTTCTCGGTGTGGTCCGGGCAAGCGGGATACCCGGGCGCAGGTCGAACGCCCTCATAGGCCTCCTTGATAAGGTCCTTGGTGTCGAGAGTCTCATCCGGCGCGTAGCCCCAGAATTCCTTCCGTACCCGCTCGTGCATACGCTCGGCAAAGGACTCTGCCAGTCGGTCTGCCAGTGCTTTCACCATGATTGCGTTGTAATCGTCGCCGACTTCCTCGTAGTGTGCGGCAATCTCGTTACACCCCAGGCCGGCGGTTACCACAAACGCGCCGATGTAATCTTCGACGCCGCTGTCTACCGGTGCAATGTAATCGGAAAGACAAAAGTTGGGTTGCGTGTTGGGTTTGTCTGACTGTTGCCGGAGATGGTGAAGCCGGGTTAGCTCCTCCTTGCGGTCTTTGTCCTTGTAGACAATGATGTCGTCATGATCGACTGAGTTTGCGGGCCAGAAACCGATCACAGCATTGGCCTTCAACTTTTTCTCATCGATGAGACGCTTGAGCATTTCCTGCGCATCATTGAAAAGACTTCTTGCGCTTTCACCCATTTTCTCGTCTTCAAGAATGGCGGGGTATTTTCCTTTCATCTGCCATGTCTGGAAAAAGGGTGTCCAGTCGATATATTCGGCCAACTCTTCGAGCGAGTATTCTTCGAACAGTCGCGTGCCGATAAACTGGGGTTCTGTCGGCTGGTATCCGCGCCAGTCCATAACGGAACGATTATCCACCGCTTCTTCATAAGGCAGAATGTTGCCCTTGGGCTTGCGGTTCTTGTTGCGTTCTCTGACCTTGTCATATTCTTCCCGAATTTCTTCACAGAAATCCGGCTTGAGGTCGTCTGAGAGCAGTTTGGAAACAACGCCAACCGCGCGTGACGCATCCGAGACGTATACCGTCGCGTCCGACTCATAACACGGTGCGACCTTGACCGCGGTATGTGCCTTGGAAGTTGTGGCTCCGCCAATCAAAAGTGGCAGGCAGATGTTCTGACGCTGCATCTCCGTCGCGACATGGACCATTTCGTCCAGGGAAGGTGTAATCAGTCCCGACAGGCCAATGATGTCGACATTTTCTTCCACCGCTGTTTTGAGGATTTTGTCCGCCGGTACCATCACGCCCAGGTCGACCACGTCGTAATTATTACACTGCAACACAACGCCAACGATATTTTTACCAATATCATGCACGTCACCTTTAACAGTGGCCATCAGGACCTTGCCATTGGGTTTGGAATCTTCGTCTTTCAGCGCTTCGATATAGGGGAATAGATGTGCGACCGCCTGTTTCATCACCCGGGCGCTCTTCACCACCTGCGGCAGGAACATCTTACCGGCACCGAATAGATCACCGACGACGTTCATACCGTCCATCAGCGGACCTTCGATCACGTGAAGTGGATGTTCCGCTTGCAGTCGGGCCTCTTCTGTATCTTCGATAATGTAGGTATTGATACCTTTTACCAGGGCGTGGCTGAGGCGTTGATCAACGGTACCTTCTCGCCAGCTGAGATCTTCGGTGCTGGCCCGGCTGGATTTTCCAGAATATTGATCGGCAATTTCCAGCAATTGTTCCGTGGCGTCATCGCGCCGGTTCAGGACAACGTCTTCCACCCGGTCCCGCAGCGCTTCCGGCAATTCTTCGTAAATAGCGAGCTGGCCGGCATTGACGATACCCATGGTCAGGCCATTTTTGATGGCGTAATACAGAAAGACACTGTGGATTGCCTCGCGCACCTGATTATTGCCGCGGAACGAAAAGGAGACGTTGCTGATACCCCCTGATATTAATGCATAGGGCAGATTTTCCTTGATATGCGCACAGGCATCGATGAAGTCCTTCGCATAATTGGCGTGCTCTTCAATGCCGGTGGCTATGGCGAAGACGTTGGGGTCAAAAATAATGTCTTCCCGAGGGAATCCGACCTTGTCGACGAGAATATCGTAACTGCGTTTGCAGATTTCCTGTTTCCGCTGAAGGGTATCGGCCTGGCCTTCTTCATCGAATGCCATGACGACAACTGCCGCACCATATCGCATGCACAGCGTTGCTTGTTGAATAAATTCTTCTTCACCTGCCTTGAGACTGATGGAGTTGACGATGGACTTGCCCTGCAGGCATTTGAGACCGGCTTCGATAACTTCCCACTTGGAAGAGTCCACCATCACGGGCACTCTGCTGATATCGGGTTCCGACGCGGTGAGATGCAGAAACTTGATCATGGCTGCTTTGGAATCCAGCATCCCTTCGTCCATGTTGACGTCGATAACCTGGGCGCCATTGTTGACCTGTTCCAGGGCAACGCTGAGAGCTTCTTCGTAATCCTCTTCGCGAATAAGACGTGCGAATTTTGCGGAACCTGTCACATTGGTTCGCTCGCCGATATTGACGAACAGTGAATCCTCGTTAATGGTAAAAGGTTCAAGACCGCTTAGCCGGCATGCAGGCTCTATTTCCGGGACCTTGCGGGGTTCATGTTCCCTGGCGATCCGGGAGAATTCCTGGATATGTTCGGCAGTGGTACCGCAACAGCCCCCGATGATGTTGACCAGCCCGCTTTTAAGATAGTCCTCCATGGCCTCGACCATCTCTTCGACGGTCTCGTCGTACTCGCCGAACTCATTGGGCAGACCGCGATTTGGATAAGCGCTGACATAGCAATCTGCAACCCTGGAGATCTCGTCGACGTATGTGCGCAACTCTTTCGCGCCGAGGGCACAATTGAAACCCACTGAAACGGGATTGGCGTGCTTGATGGAGGCCCAGAATGCCTCGGTCGTTTGACCGGACAGGAGCCTGCCACTGGCGTCAGTAATGGTACCGGAGATCATAATGGGCCATTCCATGCCCCGTTCTTCAAAGATATTGAGTGCGGCGAATATGGCTGCCTTGGCATTAAGTACATCGAAAATTGTTTCGATCAGAATAACATCGGTGCCGCCATCAATAAGTCCGTTGATGGCCTCGTTGTAATCCTCGACCAGTTCATCAAAAGTGACGTTACGATAGCCGGGATCGTTAACATCCGGTGACAAACTGGCGGACCGGGTAGTTGGCCCAATCGCTCCTGCTACAAAGCGAGGCAGATCAGGATTTTCCCGGGTAACCTCGTCGGCAGCCTCACGAGCAATCTCCGCGGCGCACTTGTTCAATTCGTAAGCGAGGTCTTCCGTACCATAGTCACCCTGGGAGATTGAGTTTGCCGTAAAGGTATTGGTTTCGATGATGTCGGACCCGGCATTCAAGTAAGTCAGATGAATGTCCTTGATGGCCTTTGGCTGAGTCAGGGACAGAAGTTCGTTGTTACCCTTGAGTTCTGAGGGGTGATCCGCAAACCGCTCGCCGCGGAAGTCGTCTTCGTCAAGTTGAAGCTCCTGAATATTAGTGCCCATGGCGCCGTCCATGACCAGAACTCGGTCACGCAGCTGTTGTCGAAATAGGGCAATTCGCTCTGAAACGTCCATAACATACCTCTTGAATTTAGCGCACTAGTGTAGCAGCAATTGGACGGTACAATTTTGAAGATCTCTACAAGTGATCATGAGTGCCTCTCATTATAATTAATCCCTTGAAAATCAAAGGGTTTATGCTCATGGTAAGGTCGATCTCTATTCAGTAGAATGACCGTAGAGAATGACGGTTAGTTCGCACATAACGCGCAAAGGAAGAAGTTTTGATGATTGAAATTACGGCACCCGCACAAGACTATCTGCATGACTTGTTGTCAAGGCAAGAAGACCCTGATGTCGGCGTACGTATCTTTATAACGGACCCGGGTACGCCAATGGCCGAAACATGTCTGGCGTATTGCCGGCCCGGAGAGGAACAGCCGGATGACGAGCGCATCGATTATGAGAAATTCTCGGCCTGGCTCGATAAACGCAGTCTCGATTTCCTCGCGGATGCGGTTGTGGACTTTGCAGAGGATCGCATGGGCGGGCAGTTAACCATCAAGGCGCCAAACGCCAAGGTACCGCAGGTTTCAGAAGATAGTCCCCTGGAAGACAAGGTCAACTATGTGCTGCAGAGCCAGGTTAATCCGTCTCTGGCTTCCCATGGCGGCATGGTCAGACTGGTTGAAGTGGTTGAAGATGGTGTGGCGATCCTGGAATTCGGCGGCGGCTGCCAGGGTTGCGGTATGGTGGATGTCACCCTGAAAAACGGTGTTGAACGTGCCCTGTTGGAACAGCTTCCGCAGCTCAAAGCTATCAGGGACGTAACTGATCACACCTATACCGAGAACGCTTACTACTAAATAGACGACAGAACGCGCTTCGCGCGAGAGAGTCAGGCGCTCTTTTGGTTGTCCAGTACTTCTTCAGCAGTAGGCGCTTTGCGCGGGGGGAGTACTTTTTTCACCTTGTCTCGTAGATCATGGATCGCTTTCTCCGTGGTGGCCCAATCGATACAGGCATCCGTTACGGACACGCCGTATTCGAGTCTGGACGTATCTTCCGGAATGGGCTGATTACCCCAGCCAATATTGCTTTCCACCATGAGACCAATAATGGATTGGTTGCCCTCGATGATTTGATTGGCCACATTATCCATAACCAGAGGCTGTATCCCTGGATCCTTATTGGAATTGGCGTGGCTGCAGTCGATGGCAATATTCGGAGACAGACCTGCTTTAAGCAGCTGGCGTTCACACAGAGACACACTGACTGAATCGTAATTGGCTTGACCGCCGCCGCCACGCAGTACAACGTGCGCATGGGCGTTGCCTCGGGTGTGAATAACGGAAACCTGCCCCTGGTGGTTGATACCCAGAAACCGGTGCGGTGCAGCCACAGACGCCAATGCATTGACGGCTACATCGAGGCTGCCATCGGTACCATTCTTGAAGCCGATGGCGGACGAAAGACCACTGGCCATTTCGCGGTGGGTCTGGGATTCCGTGGTGCGGGCGCCGATAGCGCTCCAGCTGATCAGATCCTGAAGGTACTGCGGGGAAATGGGATCCAGGGCCTCGGTGGCCGCCGGCACTCCCATTTCCGCCAGATCTACCAGCAGTTTTCGGCCCAGATGCAAACCTTCCACGATATTGAAGGAATAATTCAGATGGGGATCGTTAATAAATCCTTTCCAGCCCACAGTCGTTCGAGGCTTTTCGAAATAGACACGCATAACGAGAAACAAGGTGTCGTCCACCTCGTCAGCCAGTTTCTTCAGTCGCCCTGCATAGTCCATGGCCGCTTCCATATCATGAATGGAACATGGGCCAACGACGACCATCAGACGGTGGTCCTTGCGGTCGAGTATATTTTTGATGGCAAGTCGTGCCCCGGATACCGTGGCCAATCCGTTTTCCGAGATTGGTACCGCCTGCTTGAGGTTGTCAGGGGTAATGAGTGTTTCTTCGCTTAGCACGTTCAGATCATCGAGTGGTAATGGGCTATTGTTAGTGTCGGTCATGCTTGTTCATCCTGTCGTAAACAAAAAACCCCGATTTGCTTCCGCCTATCGGGGCTTCCTGAGGCGGTGTGACCGCCTTACAATTCAATTGAGAGTTTGGATTCGTAAAGCGATCGAGCTATCGGGGATAATAATAGTCCGGCCAGCCATAATTTGCGCTGGTGCCGTAAATCCCGGCCGGAAATCGCTGGTTAAGTGGCAGTAAATTCATGGCCCCATCATAATGACTGGACGCCAGGTTGCAAGTGCTTTTTGGTTTGGTACGCCGTTCTCGCTATAGTGAGGAGAACGTCACGGGAGATTCTTATGGAGCGGAAATTGCCAGTCTTCATTATGGTCGTGCTGGCCGCACTTTTGACGACAAGCTCGGCTCGTGCAGATGACAGGGTCCAAAAGCTTGGGACTCTGGAGTTTGAGCCGATTTCTGAAATGAGTGGTATCGCCAGGAGCAGGCGATTCGATGATGTTTACTGGATCCATAATGACAGTGGTGACAGCGCGAGGCTATTTGCTATCGACAGCGAAAGAAACGTGCTGTTTCCCTCCTTTCTGGAAGGGGCCTACTTTACCGAAACCGTGGAACCGGCAAGAAGCGTTGGCCGGGACACCGCATCGAAGTGGCGGCCAATATAGACTGGGAAGATATTGCCGTCGGTGAAGAGATGATTTACGTCGCTGAGACGGGTAATAACGGTAATGCCCGCCGGGATCTTGGGGTCTACGTGATTCCGGAACCTAATCCGCGTGCGGTTGCACGTACCCGTGCCCTTAAGTTCATACCTTTTCGCTACCCGGAGCAGGAACATTTTCCCGCGAAGCAATGGCATTATGACTCGGAGGCCATGTTCGTCTTCGACGGTACTTTGTATTTTCTGACCAAGCATCGGCAGCCGGGAGAAATATCCGCCTGGGAACCGGGCACGAATCTGTATCGCCTGGATACCATGAGACCTGATAAATTCAACACATTGACGCCGGTTGACTCGCATCAGGACGTGAGTCTGGTGACCGCTGCCGATCTGTCGCCCGACGGCGAGCACCTGGCGATACTGTGCTATACAAATTTATGGGTGTTCGAAAGGCCTGGCGAGGGGGACAAATGGTTATCGGCTCCCGCCAGGATGATTCCGCTTCAGCCTGGGAAGACCAAACAGGCAGAAGCGGTGACATGGGCTGACAAGGATACGCTTATAATCGGCAATGAGGAGTCAGAGTTATTCCGGGTCAAATTAGCCGATATGTCTGATTGACATTATCGCTGGCTAACATACCATGCGTTTTCCTTACATTCTCCGGATTAAATTGTGGAATATGAGCTGAACCTGCTCATGATAGTCGTGCTGTTGATTGCAGGACTTGTGGGTGGATTTATCAATACGCTGGCGGGTGGTGGCAGCATGCTGACATTACCGGCCCTGATGATGGTGGGCATGCCAGCCGATATCGCCAACGCGAGTAACCGGGTCGGCGTACTGTTGCAGTCTGTGGCCGGGGCCAGGGGCTTTCATATGGCCGGCCGGTTGGATGCGCCCGCTATCGGGCCGGTATTGATCCCGACTTTGGCCGGTGCGCTTGTCGGTGCGCTGGCAGCATCCTATTTGCCGGTGTGGCTTCTGAAGCCGATCCTTCTGAGCACCATGGTGGTTATGGCATTGATTATGTTGATCAGGCCGAATGTAGTGGTTCCACCTGAAGGCACGCCCGCGTACCCCTTGAGGGAGCGTCCTGGTGCCGCTATCGGGCTGTTTCTTGCCGGTCTTTACGGTGGCTTTGTCCAGGCGGGGGTCGGTTTTATCCTGATTGCTGCATTGGCCGGGGGTTTGCGCTATGACCTGGTCCGTACCAATGCACTTAAAATGGTATGTACGGCGGCATTCAGTGTCGTGGCGCTCGCCATATTCATTGCACGGGATCAGGTATTATGGATACCCGGTCTGGTGGTTGCGGCCGGGACTATCGCAGGTGCCCTGCTCAGCGTCCGATTTGCCATCAACGTCTCTCAGACTACGTTAAAATGGATTCTTTTTGTCATGGTGGTGCTGACATGCGGCGCCGCTTACTTTAGCTAAACAGCTCGGGTTGATTTTCGATATGTCAGAGACCAGTGAAAAATATCCAGCTAATTTCATTCGCAACATCATTGAAAAGGATGTGGCGGCCGGAAAGCATAACGGGAAAGTCGTCACACGTTTTCCACCGGAACCCAACGGTTTCTTGCATATCGGTCACGCCAAGGCCATTTGCCTGAATTTTGGCATGGCCGAAGAATTTGATGGCGAAACTTATCTTCGGTTTGACGATACCAATCCGCTGAAGGAATCCACTGAATTTATGGAATCCATGAAGCGGGACATTGCCTGGCTGGGATTCGAGTGGAAAGGGGTTCGATATGCGTCCGATTATTTCGATGAACTTTACCGGTTGGCAGAGCTCCTCATTGAAAGCGGCAAAGCCTATGTTGACAGCCTCGATCAGGAAAAAATTCGCGAGTATCGGGGAACACTGACATCACCTGGCATCGAAAGTCCCTACCGGGAAAGAAGCGTGGACGAAAACCTGGATTTGTTTCGTCGCATGCGCGCAGGCGAATTTGGTGACGGGGAACATGTACTGCGTCTCAAAATCGATATGGCCTCGCCCAATATCAATCTACGTGACCCTACCATCTACCGAATACGACACGCGCACCATTATCGGCTTGGCAACAAGTGGTGCATTTATCCCTTATATGATTATACGCACTGTATCTCGGATTCACTTGAAGGAGTCACGCACTCCCTGTGTGACCTTGGCTTTGAAGACCACCGGCCTCTGTACGACTGGATCCTGGATACGTTGGAAATGTCGTGCCATCCGCAACAGATCGAATTTTCACGGCTGAACTTACAGTACGCCATGATGAGCAAACGAAGACTGAAGTCTCTGGTGGATGAGGAGATTGTCGATGGATGGGATGATCCCCGAATGCCGACGATAGCGGGATTGCGTCGGCGGGGATATACACCTCATGCCATCCGCGATTTTTGCCGTCGCATCGGGGTTACCAAAAGTGACAACAATGTTGAGCTGGCGCTGCTGGAAAGCGTGATTCGGGAAGACCTTGAGGATAGCGCGCCGCGGGCTATGGCTGTCATTAATCCTGTCAAGATAGTGGTCGAGAACTATCCGGAGAACCAGGTTGAAGACCTCGTCGCGCCTAATCACCCCAAGGACGAAACCATGGGTACCCGCACGGTTCCGTTCAGTCGCGAGGTATATATTGACCTGGACGATTTTCGTGAAACCGCGAATCGAAAGTACAAACGATTGGTCTTGGGTGACGAAGTGCGACTTCGTTACGGATATGTCATCAAGGCGAAAGAAGCGATCAAGGATAGCGTCGGCAATCTCGTGGAAATTCGATGTACCTATGATCCGGAAACTCTGGGAAAAAACCCCGAAGGCAGAAAGGTCCGAGGGGTCATTCACTGGGTATCTGCTGCCCGAAGTCATGAGGCGGAGATCCGCATGTATGATCCTTTGTTTACCGTGAATTTTCCCGACGCGGTTGATGAGGATTTCCATGAATTGCTCAATCCCGAATCTTTGAGGACATGTCATGGCCGGGTAGAAGAAAGCCTGATTGACGCGGACCCGAGTCAACGCTATCAGTTCGAACGCGAAGGATATTATTGTGCCGATGCCAGAGATTCCCGGCGAGAAAATCTGGTATTCAACCAGATCGTCGGGTTACGGGATACCTGGGCGAAGATCGAACAAAAAGAAGAATTGGGTTGACTGCATATGTCTGTGACTCTTGCTGACATAGAGGCTGCTCATCGACGGATTTCACCGTATATCCATCATACGCCCGTCATGGAAAGCGAGCGCCTTAATGAACTAGTGGGGGCCTGGTTGTTCTTCAAATGCGAGCATTTGCAAAAGACAGGCGCATTCAAAACCCGGGGCGCCGTCAATGCCATATTCTCGCTCAGTGATGACGAGGTCAGGCAAGGCGTTGCGACACATTCTTCCGGTAACCACGGTTCGGCGCTCGCCCGGGCAGCTAAATTACGCGGGGTACCCGCCTATATCGTGTTACCCGGGAACGCCAGGCGTGTGAAAAAGGAGACAATTTACGGCTATGGCGCAGAGATCATTGAGTGCGAAGCGACCCTGGCTGCGCGTGAGTCCATGCTTGACGAGGTGGTCGCGCGTACGGGGGCTGTTTTCATACCCCCTTATGATGATGATCGCATCATCGCGGGGCAGGGAACCGCTGCTCTGGAACTGGTGAACGACGTATCCGCGTTAGACGCGTTGATCGTGCCGGTTGGGGGCGGCGGCCTGCTGGCCGGTACGTCGATAGTTGCGAAAGGAATGACTTCCGATACAGAAAACAGTTGCGCTATCAATGTTTACGGTGCAGAACCGGAAATGGCGGACGATGCATTCCGTTCGTTCAGGTCCGGAGAACGCGTCGGCAACCATGTCCCGGCAACCATGGCTGATGGACTGTCGACGACTTTGGGAGAGCGCAACTTTGCCATAATCAAGGATTTGTCAGACGGTATATTGCTCGTTTCTGAAGACGAAATCGTGGCAGCCATGCACCTGATCTGGACGCGTCTTAAACAGGTTGTCGAGCCGTCGGCCGCGGTGACGCTGGCCGCCGCGATTCGTTATCCGCAAATATTTACCGGCAAGCGGATCGGATTGATCCTGACTGGTGGTAATCTCGATTTGAGTGATCTGCCATTTTAG
>JBBDSF010000029.1:0-1854 GCA_040905125.1 Pseudomonadales bacterium
TGATTGTGTACAGCGGCAAGACCACCAAGGAGGCCTTGAAATATACCGTACGCCGTCTGCGTCAGGTGCATGCCCCACTGGTGGGCGCGGTATTGAACAATGTTGACCTGGAAAGTGCTGATTACAGTTATTATGCCTCCAGCTATTACGCCTATTCTTCCGGGGAGACGGAAGGTTTGCTCGAAGAAACAGACGAGGACAACACGGAGAACAGAAAGCTCGGTCGGGAAAGCGCCTGACCCGGTTTCCGTCTGAGCGGTTAACGGGTTCTTCCTGACTCCGTCATTCCGGACAAGGTGCTTCACAGCCTTCCGGGATAACAAAGTTGGGTAGTGTCTCAATTTGAAGGAAAATCTTGTAGGAGGCCCGACCTCGGGCCGAATGATTATTGATTTCGCGGCGAGGTCGCCGCTCCTACAACAGCAAAGGCTCTCTCGATTTCAAACTGAAACACTACCCAAAGTTGACTTTGTTTCGCACTTTCAGGGATGACGATGTAAAGTATTAAGCATGCGCCTGTTATTTCTCAAACGCACCGGTCTGATCCTGCTGGCATTGGCCATTGCCGTGACCGGGCTATCCACCTGGTGGGGGATCTACCGGGCACAATCCGTTCCCCCTGACGAGGCCTTCGATACGGCCATGCGCTGGCAGCCCTGGGGTGGCCCGGCCTGGATCCCTGCAGCGACCAGAACCCTGACGAACCTGAATGACCCCGAGCGTCGTGCAGAGATCCTCCAAAACCTGGCCCGGCATTATCCCTTGACCGCATCGTTGTGGCTGGAGCGGGCCGAACTCGCCCTCACGCGTCAGGAGTCTTCCGATACGATCAACCAGTTCCTGACTGCCGCAGTCGCGATAGAACCGGGCAATACTGAAACACGCTGGAAGGCCGCCATGATTGCCTTACAAGCCGGTAATCAGGCGATGGCCTGGGAACATCTACGCGAGTTTGTGTCCTTGCGTCCGCATGAGATCGAGCGTGTTACCCTGCTGGCGCGGCGTTGGCTGAACCAGCCTGCATTGTTTCTGGATACAATTGTGCCGAACAATCCGGACGCATTACGGCGCTTGCTGACGCATGCGGCGAACTGGGGCGATTGGGATCTTGCCGCTGAAATATGGCAACGCCTGCCGGATCAACTGATCACCGACACCGAAGTTGCCGGTGCGTATCCGGACAGATTACTCCAGGCCGGCTATGGCCGGGAGGCGGTTCGGGTCTGGCGACGGGTGGAGCCCGGGTTTGTCGCCGGTGTGATCCAGAACGGGGATTTCACTTTGCCCTTACAACAACGATCTGTGTTCGACTGGCGTATTCAACCACAGGCCGGTGTTGAGATTCAACGTGACGAGCGCGAGTTTGTTTCGGAACCGGCCGCTTTGCATTTGCAGTTTGATGGCAGTGAAAACCTGCGGCTCAGTAGCCCTGCTATATTCATCGTGGTTGAACCCGGTCAGACGTATGAATTAACCGGCCGCTGGCGAGCAGCGGGACTGACGACGCAGGCCTTGCCCTACTGGTTGGTGACCGGATATCACCATCCGGACAGAATCGAAGAGGGCGTGCGGCGTGTCAGTACCTTGACCAGACATTATACGGACGCGGCCGGTGGCGACTGGCCATGGGAAGAGTTTGCCACGGTCATTGAAGTCCCGGAAGATATCGAAGTGATCCGCATCCAGCTACAACGTGATCCGACTCAAAACTTTGATCGCCTGCTCGCGGGGGATTTATGGATCGACGATGTGGCGATTAACCTTATCCCAATTCGTCATACTGGCGAAAGCGACCCACAGGATGTGGGAAATGTCGCGAGAGGACAGGACGTCCGAAGCGACCAGTATCCAGTA
>JBBDSF010000030.1:0-1827 GCA_040905125.1 Pseudomonadales bacterium
GGTACTGTTCAAGGTCCTATGACACCCTGCGCTTCATGGCTATAATAGACGCCCTTTCGACAGACCGGGTTGAGTCAAGTTGAGTCATAAAGTTTATATCAAGACCCATGGCTGCCAGATGAATGAGTACGACTCATCGAAGATGATTGACGTACTGAAGGCCTCTCATGGGTATGAATTGACCGACAATGAGCAGGAAGCTGACCTCTTGTTGCTGAACACCTGCTCGATTCGAGAGAAGGCGCAGGAAAAAGTGTTTCACCAGCTGGGACGGTGGAAACATCTCAAGGATGCTAATCCCGACGTCAAGATCGGTGTGGGCGGATGCGTCGCCAGTCAGGAGGGCTCGGCAATCAGCCGGCGCGCACCCTATGTGGATGTGATCTTTGGGCCCCAGACGCTGCACCGGTTACCCGAGTTGATCGACAGCTCGGCTGTCTCGAGCGCCACCCAGGTGGACATCTCGTTTCCCGAGATCGAAAAGTTCGACAGGCTTCCGGAACCGACAGTGGAGGGACCGACGGCTTATGTGTCTATCATGGAAGGATGCAGCAAGTACTGTTCGTTTTGCGTCGTTCCTTACACCCGGGGTGAGGAAATCAGCCGGCCATTAAGAGACGTTTTACGAGAAATCGTTCAATTGGCGGAAAAGGGTGTCCGGGAGGTCAATCTTCTTGGCCAGAACGTCAATGCCTGGCGGGCAGATGCCGGGGATGGTACGGTCGCCGACCTGGCATTTCTCATCAGCGTGATCTCGGAAATCGACGGCATCGACAGAATTCGCTATACGACCTCTCATCCCATCGAATTTTCCGACAATTTAATTGAGGTTTATGGAGAGATACCCGAGCTGGTGAATCACTTGCATCTGCCGGTACAAAGTGGGTCTGATCGGATTCTGGCCCGGATGAAGCGGGGACATACCGTATTGGAATACAAATCCAAAATCAGAAAGCTTCGGAAAATACGGCCTGATATCAGTTTGTCATCCGATTTTATTATCGGCTTTCCCGGGGAAACCGCCGATGATTTTAAAGCCACTATGGACCTTATTGAAGAGATTGGATTCGATCATTCGTTCAGCTTTATCTACAGTCCGCGGCCGGGCACGCCTGCAGCGTCGATTCCGGATGAGACCCCCATGGAAGTAAAGAAGGAGCGCCTGGCCCTGCTACAGGAAAAGATTAACTCACAGGCCATGGATATCAGTCGGTCCATGGTGGGAACACGGCAACAAGTGCTGGTGACCGGCCTGTCCAGAAAAGACCCTGGCCAGTTTCAGGGGCGAACAGAGAATAACAGAGTCGTTAATTTTCGAGCGTACAGTCCCGATTACATCGGCACATTTGCCGGACTCGAGATTACCGAGGCCCTCCCCAATTCTCTTCGGGGTGTTGTAAATTCATAACGTTTTCAACGCGTTGTGTGGTCACGGGGCCGAATCTAAAATATCATGGACAACACTTTTCCTTACCCCCCACAGGGTATATCCTAGCTGATACAGTCAACACGCAAGCATGAGTTTGGAAGCGAATCTACAACTTCACCAGGTCATCCTGGAACCGAACGATACCCGTCAACTTGCAACTCTTTGTGGTCCATTTGATGCGCACTTGCGTCAAATCGAACGGCGCATGGGAATTACTATAAAAAATCGCGGTAACGACTTTCAGTTGATTGGCAACGACAAGGTCGTGCACGCGGCGGGTGAATTGCTCAACCACTTGTACCGGGAAGTGAGCAGCGGTACGAACTTGACTGCGGATGTAGTACACCTGTTCCTTCAGGAGTCCGGTGTCGATGCCCTGGTGGAGCAACAAACCGACA
>JBBDSF010000031.1:0-1819 GCA_040905125.1 Pseudomonadales bacterium
ACCGCTAACCAATCGTTCGATGTGCGCAACCGGCGCGCACATCAACTCAATCGTTAAGCGCCATGTGAGACAGGAACGATGACCTCCGGCAACGAGAACACGGTGCATCGCAACCCTTTGTCGGGTGAGGGGCTGTTCCTGGGGGTATTAAGATTCTTCGTAGAGAAGATATACCCGTACACCAGTGTTAATACTGGCTTTAAGTGGGCATGCCGTAGATATTTCCCGCGTCAACTTGCAGATGGTTCCACGAAATCCCCAGCATGGGCATCAGAGACCTACATCATCGTCGCCCTTGGCGTTGCAATTTGGGGCTTTGCCGAGGCACGAGTCTGTATCACATGTTCTCAGCAATTGGTTCTGCTGCTTTTGATTTGGCCAATTTACAGATTGTACGAGCTTGCAGGGTTCATCCTAGGTTGGGTATTTGTTGATAGAAGCTACATCCACTCTGTTCCTAGAAGTCTTCTGGGGTTTCTCCTGAACATACTAGAGGTTGCAATTCTATCGACGACTCTCGGAGTAGTATTGTCGGCTTCAAGTGGTGCTCCCAACGGGCAAGACCTACTTGTGGCTGTTGTGGCAATGGTTTCGATAGCACCGCCAACGGCGTCTGAGAGCATCCAATTCCGAATGGAGTTGCTCCGATTCTGCTTTGGCCTGGTAATGATGTTATGTGTGCTGGGAAGTCTAGCTGGCAGCATAGTACGCCGCTCTCTCGAAGGAGAGAAAACAGATGGCGCTTAACCAATCGCTCCAGCGGACCGCCGCAAGCAGCGCCCGCAGAGTTTCATCGTTAGCATTCATAAAAACCACATTGACTCTCTATAATCCATTGGATTATACTTCCAGGCCATGCAAACCATTGTTGAGATGCCTGAATTTCAGAGGCGATCAGACAAATTACTCACGGATGAACAACGGATAAGTATTATCAATTATCTGGCGCAACATCCGGCATCGGGCGATATCATGCAAGGAACTGGTGGTATCCGCAAATTACGGTGGTCTGCACAAGGCAGAGGCAAAAGTGGCGGTGTGCGAGTCATTTACTATTATCACAATGAGACATCGCCTCTATTTTTATTAACGGTATTTGGAAAGGGTGAAAAATCCAATCTTTCCAAAAGCGAGCGTAATCAACTAGCAAAGATCACGTCGCTAATCATAAAACGATATGGTGGGTAGTATGGACAAAGCGTTCGATAGTATTAAACGAGGACTCGACGAAGCTCTCGAATATTCAAAAGGCAAGAAAGGCAAAGCTGTTGTTCATGAATTCACTTCTGTCGATGTGAAAAACATTCGTGCAAAAGTAGGCATGTCACAAAATGAATTTGCATCTGCATTTGGGATAAGTGTTAGTACCCTTCGACATTGGGAGAGAGGCGACCGTACACCTCAAGGTCCGGCATTGGTATTGCTGAATGTTGTAGCAAAAGAACCCAAAATTGTATTAAAGGCATTAAGCAGATGAATGCTAACAAGGCGGCTCAGTTGGACGGATTCGCCGCCACTGGCCTTGATCGTTAAACAAATTGTCCACAAGTTTACATGCGTGAACAGGCCTGAATCAATATTCGTTAGCTGCCCCTTTATTTTCTCGGTGTCCTCTGTGCCCTCTGTGGCCAAAAATATTTTAACCTGGTGCTTTAACTAACTCAGTGACTGTCTGATCCCAGCTTCCTATCGGCGTTTATATCCGGAGACGGTGGGGATGCAACGAGGGCCAGGCCCTTTTGAAAATACGCATTGGCATTGTCTTTGTCGCCCCGTCGCTCGTGCAAGGTTGCGAGTTCGTAACAGGTTTCCGGGGTTG
>JBBDSF010000032.1:0-10892 GCA_040905125.1 Pseudomonadales bacterium
CCGTTATCAGTTTTTTCACCGAGCCCGATCACCAGCTCAAACTCGTGAGCGTATTTCAGCTCGCCCCGCAACTGCTGCAGCTCGGCAATCAGGGCATCCAGCTCGGCGATGGAAATAATCTGCTGCTTGGGGTTAAGGGTACGGGTAATCTTCTTTTTACCGTCTGCAATTGCCCGCTCTTGCTCCTCGCGCAATTTGTCTTGCAGCCGCTGCTGACCAATGCGTTGAATACGCTGTTTGATATCCTGCATCTGGGTCTGGATGGCGTATTCCTGGTTAACGAGGGCGCGCAGGCCACTGAGATCCTCACTGGCGGTGACGGCCAGCGCCTCCAGGTCTGCTAGCAGGTCGTTTTGTTCCTGCTGGGTCAGCTCTGGCCACTCTGACAAACGCCGCAGGTCTTGCTCCGCATCCGTCATACGCTGCTGTTGCGCTTTTTGCAGGGCAATGGCGGTATCGCGCACACGAGACTTTAGGGTGGTCAGACTACTGGCAAACTCGGTGCTGTACTTAAAGAAGTCCGCATGGTTTAAGCGCTCGGTTAACCCTGCGATTTCATCCACCAACTCCGTTTTAAGCTGGCCGGGCGTGCCGCTGGCAGGCAGGCTTTCCAGCTCTTGCCGATGCTGCTGTAGCTCTTCAAGAGTCTGCTCGAGGCCCTGCTCCAACGCACGCTTGAGATCGGCAGCCCATTTGAGGTTGGCATACAGCTCGGACTCTTCTCTCCCCAAACGCTGAGGTGCATCGGAGGCATCGGTAAAGAGAATATCTTTGATATCCTGACTCAGACTTTCCAGGCGATCTGAGCCAGGTAATTTCAAGCCCTTGAGCTTTTCTGCCAACGGGCCGTACTGGTGCTGCAACTGGGGAAACAGCCTGGTGGTCGCCTTGCTGATGTCGTCCTCTAACGGCACCACCATGTCGCCACTCAGCTCGGTCAGGCGTTCGGCCGCCTTCGCCAAAATATCGTTACTGGGCCGTTCCTCGCGTAAAGAGACCCCTACGGACTTAAACGCGTTGTTGGTTTTGAGCGCATCAATCGCCTGCTGGCCGTTTACCGTGATTTCTCGGCCTGCGACCTTGAGCTTGATCTCCCCGGCAACGAGCATGGCAGCAACCAGGTAGCGGAGCGTGTCTTGCGACCAGCCATAGGGCGCATCGGTAAACAGGTCGATCAAGCGCTTGCCCTCGATAGAGCCCTGGCGTTCGATCATGTCTCGAATGCTGGTAATTGCCTTGTAACCGGTATTGATAGACGGCCTGCCGCCCTGGGTTTGTACCAGGCTCAAGGGGTCGGTTGCTGCGGTTACGCCGCTCAAGTTACCCAGTCGCAGGAACTTCTCTGCTAAATCAGTGCCAGCCCGCACGGGTGCTTCGTTGTAACGATCGAAGACTTGCTCGGCAACACTGGCGAGGTGCTTGCGCGCGGCCTCAATGAGATCCTGATTAATGCTCTCTACGGCGGTGACCTCGCCCCGGAAGATAAATGAGCCCTGTACCAGGCTCCTTTTGATCTGACGCTCCAGTTCGCCCCTCAGGCGATTGGCGCGATCAGTTTGGCCGTTGCAGTACTCCTTCACCTCCTGGTCTGGCTCGTTGCGGTATTTGTTGACGATCTCCTTGCTGCGATAGATTTCTGCCGTCAACTCCTCCATCTCGGGCGAGGTGCGGCCAAAGAGGAAGATGGAGTAGTTCGCGCTTTTGTGTCGGCTTTCTTCGGTGAGCCTGGCCTTGGCGGCCTCATAATCGGTGGGGTCGACCAGCTCGACCACCGTTTGCACGGTGTTGCGCTCACCTGAAAGAGAAGCCGGCACGCCGCCCGCCGTTTGCGCTTTGAGGCCCGTTTGTACCGACAAAGTGCCATTCAAGTGGGTTGATGGCAGAGGCGAATAGGCTTCGCGGAGGGTTTCGTTTTGAATGCGGCGCAGCTCCACCGCCCGCAAGGGGATGGTGCCCCGTTCTTGTTCAATGTCGTTGAGCTTCTCGCTGTGGAAATACAGGTTACCGTCTTGTTCACCCAGGGGCACGATGGCATCGCTGATCAGCTCTTCGACCGCTTTTTTGACCTGATCAGCCGCCGAGGCGTCGGCAATCCCCCCATGCATCAGGCTGGTGACGTTCTGAACGGAGATTGGCAGGTTGCCCAAAATTTGCAGAACACAAACCGTCTTGGCGATATCCTGATGCAGCCTGGAATCGGGAAAGCGTATCTCTACTTTGCCCACCGATTGGTAGAGCGACAGGTAGCCTTTTTCGATATCTTTCTTGAGCGCATCGAATAGCGTGACCGTGGTGGCCAACCACCCTACCGGCTGATTGGCAATAGGGGTACTGTGGTCTACCCCTTCTACTAATACGTCCTGGATCACCTTAATGGCGGACCGCAAGCCTATGCCGCCGGTTGACTTCGCTAAAGCGCCCAACAGATGCAGCAAAATATCGAAATGCGCCGGCAAGAAGGGGTACAGATTGATGAAAGTTTGCTTGTCGAAATCGGCGCCATAGGCGCGGGCATCCACCAGCTTGGTGTTATGCCGCAGCGCCTGGCCGTGCTTATCAAACAGATTGCCTAATTCGGTTTCGCCGCTTGGTGATTTGCCTAATAAGCGGCTGTAGCAGATCTCTTTAATATCATTGGCTTCCAGGTCAATCTGAATCGGGAAGCGGTCTTTTAGCTTGTACAGCTCGGGTGAATTCAGCGAGGCTTTGGGGTCATCCGCGGTCAGGGTTTGCTGAGCAGTACCGACAATCCAGACTTTGCCATCGCCAATGTTTTTAAGGTTCTTGGCCAGGCCATCCAGGTTCAGGATCAGGTTCTGGCGAGAGCCAACATACTGACCTACTTCATCCACGATAAAGATGATGTATTCCTTGCCGGTGGCCTCCCGGGTAATCTCCAGCATCTCTTCCACTTGCTGGTCAGTGAAAACGACCCAATCTTCAGTTACTGTCGAAAAGGACTCGGCAGTTTTGAAAAAATTGGGATACATCTGGTGCGCAATTTCTGGCACCACGCTATCCACGACAAGCGGGTCATTCCTATAGTTGGCCCACTGTTCGCCATCCAATTGTTCGGCAAAGATGCTCAGGAATTCCTCATATCTGCCCTCTTTTTTTAGTTTGCGTTCAAAGGCGGCGACCTTGAGGTTTTGCGAATAGCCAGCCCACTCCAGGATCTTATAGTATAGAACCGTCGATACCTCTTTCATGCTGGCATCGGCGAGTTGGGTGCTGGCCAGGTCGAGCATGACGACTGCAGCGGGGAACCGTTTGGCTACGGTGGATAACAGCTGCTTTGTTGTTTGCTTCTTGAAGCGGTTTTGCAGATGCTGAATGAACGGCGTGCCGTCGATGGTGACACTCTCGTCAAACGCTAAACCCAGATACTTGGTGAATGAGCTTTTACCAGAACCATAGAAACCCGACACCCAAACACCGACTTCGTTTTGGCCGCCGGCTTCCATGGCCGCCTGCATCTTTCCCAGCAGCTTTTCGAACTGTTCTTCGATGCTTTCGGTCACCACGTATTCGGATATTTCAGCCTTCAGGCGCTGTTCCTGCGACGCGCTGTAGGTGATCACCTTTTCAATGGTGCGATAGATGTCTTTGTTGCTGTCGAATAACTGTTTTATTTCCATCGTTTTTCCCTGAAACGGATTTAGCTCAAATTACCCAGTGATCTATCCACCTACGTGAACGGAGCGATAGTTACCATCTTCCGGGTAGAAGCCCAGGAATTTGAGTTGTGTTTTTCCGGTTCTGACACCTGGATAAAAGAAAACGGTTGGCACGTGAAATTTCCCCTGCAGCTGGCTCTCGATGGAGCCAATGCGCATATAGGGGTGTAGCGCCTCCACATCCGTCACCAACAAAATGGTATTGGGCTGGCCCTCAAGTTCTTGCAGCACAGCTTCCAGCCGGTCTTGCAGCGAGCCGTTGGTGAGCGCATTGGCTAGTGCTTTGTTTGTCTTATCCCATTGCAGCGGCGCTTTGCTATCTGCCGCGATCCATATCTTTTTCAGCGGTGCCGCATCAAAAATTGTTTGTATTTGCTCAGCGATCGAAAACTTGTGTACGTTCCAGCCTTCATTACGCAGTTTCGCTTCCCATGCTGGCATCTGTCTCTTGACCTCCAGAATCGAGGCGGGCGAAAACACCAGGTAAAAAATTGGCTCGAAGCTGGCATGACCAAAATCCCGCCCTGCTTTGATGCGCTCCACCAGCTCATTGAAATCAGCTTTGAGTGATGACATCAATCACCTCCTCCATGGTTTTAAATTGCCAGCCGATACGCGTCACATCTCCGGCGGATTGCACGATAAGCCAGCCGTTCTTCGCCAATCGTTTGAGTTCTTCACGTACGTCGGGGCCATCAAGACCGAACAGCGCCCAGGCTTTATGCTTGATCACCGCATTGTCGCCCAGACCATCAAAGTGAAGCATGTAAGCCAGGTAAAGCACAGTGGATTCTTGAATGCGCACTGGCTGAATGGTGCGCTTTGATCCGCGACCCGCTGACAACAAACCGTAATCTGCGCAGCAGCCGATAAGATAGGATGAAACACGCTTGATGGTTGAATCCGACCAAGGCTTCTGGGTCTTACCCTCTCTGACTGCGTGGATAACAAAGTCTTTAGCGTCATCCGTCGATATCGAATCACGACCACCGGAATAACGATCCCAATAGATTTCTTGAATAAAGTCTTGCAGGATTTCATTAGCAATCGCGGTATAGACCAAAAATAACTGATTGATAGCCGATGACGACATAGTTGTACCCAACGGCTTTAAATACCTGGCGGCACCTGTCTTGATATATCTAGGGGAAAAACACTCGATGACGATATTGCGCAGTCTTCTGGCTGACATCGTGGGAAACAGGCCTGACTCCAAGGCCTTCTCGTAAAGTCGATTGGCCGACATATCCTTTTGATACAACGACAACAAAAGCTTCGTTTCATCAACGAGGCCGAGCCCGGCTGAGAGCTGGGTTGTATAGAAGGGTTTAGTCACGCTCACTCTGCCTCCCGCATATAGGGAAAGCACTCGTAGCCGTCAGTAGCCGCAAGCAGGTAGTGGCGGGCAGATTGGTGCAGCATGTCCTTAAGCGCCAAATCGGAATAATTGCCTACGACAACCGGTCCCTCAGCCTTTTCTGCTTCTGTTTGCGATAGCTCTCTTAGCCTCGTTAGCGCAGCTTCACGACTCGCCAAGACCGAGTCCATCAGCGCCGTGCTATCGCTGCTCGCTACTTCTTTGGCGGCTGCGCGTTCCACGGAATCCGGTAAACGGTACAAATGGAAATTGGCACCCACACCAATTCGTTCGTCATGCACGAGCATCGCCGCTTCACAGACACCGTGGTACCGCGCAAGCATCGTCGTACGGGAGAAAACAGGCGCTAAAAACGCCTCGCTGGTGGAGCCAATAAAGTTGCTGCCCCACCAATTAAGCTGTGACTTCTCGCCGAGAAACCCGACCAGCAGCCGCAGTTCCATAATTAACCTTGCAACATCAGTGTTCATTAATTACCCAACTGTTAATTCGATTGCTTATACCCAGGTGCAATGACCAGGTTTTCAACACCATAGAGAGCCTGCCAATTCTTCAGCCACAGATGGTACTCAGCCCCAATCAAGCTGTGATCTTCCGTGCAATCCACATTCCAGCGCCTAAGCACATAGCCTGCTGCGGCAGCGCGTACATTCACCTTCAGTACCCCATCTTTCATCGCGTAATCCATCTCTATCGTTTCAGGATGGGGAAGATTTGGATGCGGCACCAAATCCATTTCAACGATCCTGTTCCACTGTATGTCGGACTCGCTCAATTCGTGCTCTTTAGGCTCATCATCGACCAAGACCGGATCTGCGATTCGCGTGACCACAAAATCAATGAAGTCCTGGCGATTGCGATCGAAGGCTCGCACATGCCAGCGCAGACCGTTATCCACCAACACAAAGGGAGCGATTTCGCGCTCACTTAAACCCGACTCGATGGAGCGATACTGAATCTTCACCACCTTTTTGTGGTAGATCGCCCTGGTAAGCACCGCCAACACCGGCAGTAATGGGCGGTTGAGTTCAGCGGGTGTTTCACACCGAACCATAGCCTTGTGACTACCGATGAAGTCCTCACCAAACCCGTGTGAAAGCGCCGCCAGCACTTGAGGTGGGGAGTATTCGAACAGAGGCTTGAAGGACTCTGATTTGACGTAGGACTTCAACTTGGTGTCGTAATCCAGATTGGCGGGTACCAGCTCTCGATACATAGTGATATCGCGCGTGGCCGCCGCCTCGCCGGTTCCGAAGCGGGCAACCAAATCACTACGGCCGATCTCACCTAAAAAGTAGGTGCGAAAGTCGATATGCGACAGGCGCTCTTTTTGCGCCTGACTAACGTCTGACAGCTCCACCCTAATCCATCCCCCATAATTAAGACATCAAGTATTTTGCACTAATTTGATGTCTTGTGGTAATACTTTCGACCGCATTGATTATTATGATATGTTGACGTAATGATTATGATTAGCATAGTCTCCAATCAAGATCTAAGACTGGCTTTAATCTGCCCCTCTCCAGGAGAAGATTGTCTCGGTGACATTCATTCTCCTTTCATATTGGATCGGTGACAAGTAACCAATCGAGGAATGACGCCGATGCGGGTTATACCAGATTCGATGAAGTTCTGGCGGATTCTGAGTCGCTAGGCTGCTTTGGCGGGAAAGACTGTCAGCCCCGGCACGCGTTCGAAATCGCTCACATCCCTGGTCAGGACGGCAAAACCCTGGGCGAGCGCAATTGCAGCAATAAGCAAGTCATGCGCGCCGCTGCGTGTTCCCGCGTTCAGTTGTGCCGCGTGTAACTGGGCGTGAACACGGGCGGCCTCCGTGTCCAGAGGCAGGATTGGAAAGTCGGCGAGAATCGCTTCCACGTATGCCAGTCGGCGGTTGCGGCGGGCGCTGGAGTCTGCCCGATGCACGCCGATCAGCAACTCCGAGACGGTAATGGCGCTGATAAAAAGGTCCTCCTCGGCAGGTAGTGCGGCCATGTCCAGTGCCTGGACGTCGCGCTCGAAGGCAATGAAAACGCTGGTATCGACTACGATGCCCACGCATCGTCCTCGGGTCCGGGATCCGCGGATTCGACGTCGGCTGCGAATGCCGTCGCGTCGTCGGTCAACCTGGGCAACCGCGATAACAATGTATTCAGGTCCTTGAGCTTGACCGAGGTTCTCGGCTCGACCGGGGTCAGCCGCGCCACTGTGCGCCCGCCTCGGCTGATTTCCAGGGTTTCGTGGCGATAGGCGACCCGATTGAGCAGGTCCGAGAATTGACGTGCCGCTTTGGTGGCGGTGATCGATTCCATGTAATGGCCTCCAATATATCCGTTAATCTGATTATCGGATTATAACCTATAATGGCTCAAGGGCATATCACTACCGACTGATGTGGTCCAATAGATCTGACCAACCCAGTTAAGAGATAATTATCTTAACTGGAGGCTAAAATGACCATAAGAAAGAAGTATTCATGACCGGCAAGCGGTGCCGAAGCGCAGGTACAGCGCGGGTACGACGATCATGTTGAGCGCGGTCGAGGTGATCAGGCCGCACAGGATGACTATGGCCATCGGCGCCTGCCTGAAGATCCGAATTGCCTCAAATAGCTCGAGCAGCTATAATGGCCACATGAAGCAAATCAGCTCACGCGACGCCAAGAATCAGTTTGGCCAATTGCTGGAGTCTGCCCAGCGCGGCCCGGTCCGGGTCACCCGTCGCGGCCGGCCGGCCGGTGTTCTATTATCGGAAGAGCAATACCAGCGCCTGCGCGGAATTGCCTGGGATCGGCTGGCCGACACGGTTGCGACGATGCGCCAGCAGGCCGCCGAGAACGGGATGAACGAAGACGTGCTGGCCGAACTGCTGGCCGATGAAAGTTGACCGACTGGTCATCGACACCAATGTCCTGATCAGCGCAGCCCTTTCGTCCGCTGGCGCACCTGCGAACCTGCTGGACCACCTGCAAATCGCCAGGACAGCACTGGTGTTCTCCGAACCCACCATGGCGGAACTTGCGACCAACTTGCTGCGGACGAAGTTCGATCGCTACGTCGATCACGATACAAGAATACGGTTCCTGGCGGAAATCGATGCCGTTGCGGAGTTCGTCGGCATAAGCGGCGCGCCCATGGGCTGTCGAGACCGTTCCGATGATATGTTCCTCGAGACCGCCTTAACGGCTGAATGTCAACTGATCATCAGCGGTGATCAGGATCTGCTCACACTGGATCCGTGGCGCAATATCCGGATTCTTTCTCCTGAGGAGGCGTTGAAGACGATTTTCTGAAACGTCGGGTCAGCCGCGGCTACATCCCCGGCAAGTCCTTCCCCTGCCCCCTGATTTGCCGTTAGACCGCGTAGACCGGGGTTACATCCCCGCCGCCGGGTGACACGTCCCCCGGGCGCTGGCCATCCGCAACAGGATGACCGTGAGCGATCTGTCGTGCTGCGCCGTTTACATTAGAACCATATATGGTCTATATTTAGTACCATTAAAACACCAGAGAACACAGGCCATGAAACTGAGCGAATCGGTCAAACCCATTAGTTATTTGAAAAGCCATACCGCCGAGGTTCTACGGGACGTTAACGAGAGCCAACGTACCATGGTAATCACACAACATGGCGAAGCCAGAGCCGTGCTCCAGGATATTGCCAGTTATGAACAAACCCAGGAATCGCTAGCACTACTCAAGATGCTGGCCCAAAGTTCGAAAAGCATTCAGGAAGGTCGGAGTAAGCCCCTAAAGAAAGCATTTGCCGATGTTCGAAAGCACGCCAGGGAAGATACTGAGTGAAACGCTATCGCGTCCGGCTTACCGAGGATGCAGAACAGGATCTCATCGATATCTACCGCTATATTGCCCTCAACGATGCTCCAGAGAATGCGAATTATGTACTGGATCAGCTGGAATCTCGCTGCTCGCGACTTACTGAACTGCCTGAACGAGGACACGTTCCACCAGAACTTGATCGAATAGGTGTAACAAACTACCGTGAAGTCTACTTCAAGCCATACCGTGTCATCTATGAAACAATCCGTCAGGACGTTTTCATTCACTGCATTCTTGATGGCCGCCGGGATATGCCCACGTTACTTCAGCGACGACTGATTCGTTAGGACTATTGCTGACGGCTTCGGCACACCTCCATCCCGGGCCCGGCCACTCCGCCATGGGTGTGGCTTTGGATCCCGCCTGCTTGTCGTTGGCCGGCACGGTTTGCAGGGTCAACGCCTTGCATCCGGCATTCGGGCCAAACGCCAGCCGGTAGGTACGGTCCGACGCATCGGCGGAGGCGCCGATAATTTCATTCAATGATCCAGACCGCCGCGCTGGACATCCGCAACAGGATGACAGTGAGGGATCTGTCGGATCAACTGTTCCCCTGCCTGACCATGGTCGAGTGCTTGAAACCATGTGCGCCGTTTCTCCAGCGCCACTTGCACAATTTACTGTACAGGATATACTTGGCCAGTTTATTGTACATGTAAGGTGATTCCCTATGAGAGTTATTAGTTTTTCGGATGCTCGAAACAAGCTAAAAAGCGTCCTGGATCAGGTAGTTAGCGACGCCGACTATACTGTTATTACTCGCAGAGACTCCGAGGATGCGGTCGTTATGTCTCTAGACCAATTTAATGGTCTTATGGAAACAGTTCATTTGCTAAAGAGCCCGGCAAATGCGGCTCATCTGTCGAAATCTATTAAGCAATACCGTGCCGGTAAAACCAGCCAGCATGGGCTAACTGATGATTGAAATTCTCTCATGGACTCGAGAGGCCTGGTCAGATTATTTGTATTGGCAAACACAAGATAAGAAAACGCTTAAGCGCGTTAATAAACTTATCCAGGATACTCAACGATCTCCATTTGAAGGCATTGGTAAACCTGAACCCTTGAAAGAAAATTTGGCGGGCTTTTGGTCCAGGCGTATCGACGATACCAATAGGTTGGTTTACGCAGTCGATGATAACGGGCTAACTATAATTTCGTGTCGCTACCACTATGAGAAATAATTTAACAAAGCAAGCACCGGACGCAGATTGTCAATGGCGTGAAAGTCGCTGACCAAAGCCAGCGATGCCGGTGATTCCTTGTTTATACATGAGGCTTGGCGGGCGGAACAGGGTTTGTCTGGCATTTCTAGCTTGCCCAGCGCGGATGGTGGCGGTCGATCACATAGGGATGTTTGTGGGTAGCCGGTCTGTGTTTGTGTTTATGCCGGTGTCCCTGTTCGGCGCCAAGAGGGTCCTCGTGATCTTCATGCAACTCATGATAATCGTCAGGATGGTGATGCTCATCGTCATGCACATGATGGTGGCTGTGGACGATCTCTTCGTGAGTATGTTCAATCTCTACCGGGTCAGGATTTGGATAGATCCACCAGGCAAGCGTCACGGCGGCCGCCGCTATCAGGCCCAGAATGAGAAACGCATCTGCCAGACCGTAGGCCGAACCCACATATCCCGCCAGCAGATAGCTCCCAAACCAGCAAAAATGTGACAAGGAAAAGTTGGCTGAGAAATACGCGGCACTGTCACTCTCGTGGCATGACCTTCTGACCAAAGAGCCTACGGGGGTCTGGACCATGGCCAAGCCAGCGCCTATGAAACACCATAGCACCAGAAACAGCGGCCATGGAACCATAAGTTGTCCAATCAACAGGCTGACTGTCAGAAGCAGAGAGCCGCCCAGCATCACGTTACGGATTTCCCAACGGGCCAGCATGGTCGGTACGAGAAGTGCGGCGATCATGGAACCGGTCCCGGTCGCGGCAATTGCCCAGGCAATGTCGCTTTCAATCCGGCCCAGGTAGTCACGTACATAAAT
>JBBDSF010000033.1:0-1766 GCA_040905125.1 Pseudomonadales bacterium
TCAAAGATCAACACACTGCGTCGGTTAGCCTTCGATTGGCGACATGCCAGAACGTTGATCGTCATCCTGGACCCCGGATCGTGCTACGCACGTCCGGGGTGACGATACCTTCCGCCGGGATCCGGTATGGATGCGGGGAATGTGGTGCTAAACGGCATCAAACTTCTGTACAGCGTAGGCGCATCGGTGGTGACCAGAGTGGACAATTCGGGGAATTCGGACTATGTTGTGGGCAGCGAGGTAGGTTCAGCCATCATTGCTATACTGTCTTATCCAGGCAGTTCAAGCCGTTCAGAAGGAATTTGCCTTGAAATCCAGGGTCTACATTGAGACATCCATTATCAGTTATCTCACGGCCAGGCCCAGTAATGACCTCCGGGTTGTTGCCAACCAGAACATTACGATTGACTGGTGGGAAACGATGGCTCCCCGGTTTGATTTGTACATTTCGGAGTTCGTAGTTGTGGAATCCGGGCTTGGTGATCCGGATGCAGCCAAGAGGAGATTGGCCCTCATCGACGGCATTCCCGAGCTAGAAGTGACGGACCAGGCCAGGGAACTCGGCCAAGCGCTCATCACCGAAGGCCCCATTCCCTCTGGAGCGGAGGTTGATGCCTACCATATTGCCGTCGGCATGGCTTCGAACCACCAATTATTTGTACTCCCCAGGAACTAATGGAGGAATGATCTATGTGGCAAGACCCTATCGTGAAGGAGACCAGGGCGCTTCGGGAACAGTATTCCAGAAAGCTTGAAAACGACGTTGATGCCATATTCGATGATGTTCGCAAACGACAGCAGGCATCTCAGAAAAAATTGGTGTCGTTTCCGCCCAGAAAGCCTGCAACGAAGCCGAACGTAGCCTGAGGCGATGCAGTGTCCTGGCGCCGATAAATTACTGATTACCTTTAACTCGGATTTACGGGCATTCCAGGCTTACCGCCACTCGGGCTTCTGTACGGTCTTCATGGGCTTTGCCCGCGACGGGCTGCCCCGGTGGCTCGTCAGTACGCCGATCACTATTTCAACCGGCTGGACACTTATAACGGAACGACTTCATCGATGGAGCCGATTCCACATGATTTGTCTGTATGTGGGATATGGCTGTCTGCTGATGTCTTATTTGGTCGGATTCCTGGGTTGATGGCCCGCCAAGAACCACCGCTCCAGCAGAATGCAGGCGCTCCTTCCCTGTGTGTCAACCTGAACCCCGACACTCACCGGGGCCTGGTTTCACCGTGACGTATGATCCATGTGCTTCTGACCGTTGCTGTACCTTATGCTTTCCCCGCGGGTGGTACGGGTTCAAGCAATACCCCGTGAGTTTCTCATCGGTCACAATGGCATTTTCGCCGCCGGGTATTTTCATAAACTGAGTTTAGCATAGGGATATAGCGGTCGCGCATATCGGCCGTCATCCCGGACCCCGGCTCTCCGGCCGGGGTGATGGTATCTCTCCGGCCGGGGAGAACAGCTTCGGGTGGATTTGAATCGGGCGCGGATTGACCATACACTACATATTAACAACCCCCAGGTCTTGGACCTGGGCCCGCGAAGGCCCGTTATCGGGCCTTTGCCTTTTCCAGGGGTTGAGAAACAATAAACGGCAGCGCAAGGATCACAATGTACGTTACCGCATTGGCGTAGATCTGCAGATTGAAATCTGTGAATGAGTGAATCATCAATGAGAAGATCGCCATCATGGTGGCAAAGCCCATGGCCTGCATCAGTCTGGAGCGACGTTGCCTTTGCGCCTTGATGGCGGT
>JBBDSF010000034.1:0-1742 GCA_040905125.1 Pseudomonadales bacterium
TGCCCGCCCGGCCGAGGATGTTCACATTATAATGCTGGGTGAATTTGCGACCGTCGTTGGGGATGACGAATTGTTCAAACTCGTCCTTCGCATTGGTGGCGAGGTTGCCGCGGTCCACCAGGAACAGGGCGCGTTTGATCTTGGCGAATTTGGCAAGGCGATAGACCTCGGTGACGGCGGTATAGGTCTTGCCCGAGCCGGTGGCCATTTGCAGCAGGGCGCGGGGCCTGGCCTGATGGAGGCTGTGTTCAATACCTTTGATGGCCGCAATCTGGCAGGCTCGCAATCCTTCTGTATTCAGTTCCGGCAGGGTCTGCATCCGCGCCCTGAGCGTATCCGCTTCCTGTAACCATTCGTGCAGGGTCTGCGGTCGGTGGAAATGGAAGATATTGCGCGAACGCGGCTTCGGGTCGCGCTCGTCGCGGAAACGGATTTCATTGTTGGTGGCCTCGTAGAGAAATGGCAAGGGGTGATCTTCCGGTACCCAGCGTTGCGCGAATTTGAATTCCGACAGTGCATAGCGTGCCGATTGTTCGGCTATCCCGCCCAGGTTCGTCCCCTCCCGCTTGGCCTCCAGCACACCGCAAAGCTTGCTGTCTATATAGAGCGCATAATCCACCGGACCGGTAGAAGTCTGGTCCTCCCGCACCGCCACACCGAGCGATGCCGTAAGATTGATTTTCTTTACATCCTGCACCACCCAGCCGGCGAGCTCGAGCTTGCGGTCGATCTCTTCCCGTGTCTGCGCTTCGTCGATGGCGGATTGGGGGGTCATGCTGTAACAGGAAAATGGTCTGGAGGGGATTGATGGGAAAGGTAATCCGTTGCGCTTCCCAGTAAAATCAGAACAAACCATGACGGCATTTCGGTCATTGCCGCATTATCATGCATGGATGTAGCAGATCCGGTCACTTATTCTCTTGCCCCGTTTTTATTTACGAAGGGTACCGCTATTTGAACATGGATCAAGGATATCAGGCGATATGGTGTAGTTGCCGGGGGAAAGTTTCACTGTTTTGTCATAATTAGGTGAGGGTCGGGAAGTGAACGCAGGAGACCCGCAGCGGGCCGAATCAACGATTAATCGCGGCCGGTTGGCCGCCCCTGTCTGTATCTTCATCGTATTTCAAAGCCGTCAAACTCCTGCAAGGGCACATCGTCGATCTCAAGTTCAAGGACCTTCGCCATCTTCGGCCCCTGTTTTAACCAGTCTCGAAAAGAATCCAGATCAGTCTGCCCTGCCGTTGCCATACCTTCCACCCGCCCGTCCGGCAGGTTTCTGACCCAGCCCGTGATCCCCAGGCGGTCCGCTTCCTGCTTGCAGGATGCCCGGAAAAACACCCCCTGGACCCAGCCGGAAACTGTAAAGTGATTAGTGTTCGCCATATAAACCTTATCGTCGCCAATAAACGACAGAATACCTGTTGAGTTTTGTCTTAATAATGAAGCACATGGTATCAAATTTAAAATCGGGCGATTTACGCATGATCAGAAAGATTGTATAAATATCTGTTGGTTTTATTGAATTATTCCAGATTTTCTTGATGTCTCGCCCTACCGGAATTCAATTTGCCGGTATCAACTCATGAACTGGAACAATTATTGCTATAACCAGACAATGATGACGGTTTTCTGAATAATTACCAATAACTGCACTATAAGAATAATAATAATGATGAACGATACTCATAGCCTGCCAATGCGCCCAACATCAAGCGGTGAGCAGATTGATACCCGGCCGA
>JBBDSF010000035.1:0-1708 GCA_040905125.1 Pseudomonadales bacterium
CTGAATCTGTTGCAGGCATCCTTCACCGGTTTCTGCCCGTTGGCGATGGTACTGCATAAGCTGGGCGTGGCGCCTGGTACAGCCTTTTGTAAAAAATAAACAGGCAGGGAGGTTTTTATGTCTCTGACATCGTTTATACGCAGCATAAGCGGGGCAGGGTTACTGATTTTATTGCTTGTGCTGTTAGTTGCCTGTGGCGAACAAAATGCAGGGCCTTTGGCTACCGGGGAAAATATTCCGGCAACTTACCAGACCGTGACGGTCTCGCTGCAACAGGTAACGGCGGAGCGGCGTGTGAACGGACGGGTGGAATCCGTGTATCAGGGGACTGTCTCGGCCCAGACCGCGGGTGAAGTCACCGAGCTGGTACATGATGTCAGTGATGAAGTTGCGGGTGGTGAAGTTGTATTACGTCTGCGGGCGGTCCAGCAACGTGCCGGCCTACGTCAGGCAGAAGCTGCCCTGCGTGAAGCTAACTCCCAACTGGCTGAGGCCGAGGCCCGTTATAAACGGATTGCGGATCTTGTTGCCCGTCAGCTTGCTTCCAGGGCGGAACTGGATGAGGTTACCGCGTACCGCGATAGTGTGCGGGCGAGACGTGAGGCGGCACAGGCGGCACTGGATTCTGCCGCCGAAGGTCTGGCTTACACCGAAGTGGTCATGCCCTATGCCGGGGTGATTACCGATCGCCATATAGAGATCGGCGAGGTGGTTGCCCCGGGCGCACCGCTTTTTGATGCAGCCGCCCTGGAACAATTGCGGGTCATATCGGATATATCGCAGGAACTTGCCCTGCAGTTACAGCAAACCTCGCGTGCTGCTGTGTATATTGGTGATGAGCGCATTGAAGCTGTCGAGGTGACGGTGTACCCGCGGGCGGCCGACAATACCGCGACATTCCGGGTACGGCTTGATTTGCCGGGTGGTACGGTCGGCCTGCTGCCGGGGATGTTTGTGATGGTCGGTATTGTAACCGGTGAGGAATCGAACCTCCTGGTCCCAATCGATGCGGTCGTCGAACGCGGCGAGGTAACCGGGGTTTATGTGCTTGACCCGAACGGACGCACTGTCTTTAGACAGGTGCGGCTGGGTCGGCGTCAGGGTGAGATGCGGGAAGTACTGGCCGGTCTCAGTGAGGGGGAACAGGTCTCGATTGAACCGGATCTGGCCATGCGGCATCTGTTTGCAACGGAACGCAGCGAAAACTGATGAATACGCCACTCGGATTTTCGGGTCGCCTGTCGCAGTATTTCCTGCGTAACCAGCTGACACCGTTGCTCGCAATCACGGCGATGTTGCTGGGCATGCTGGCGGTCTGGATTACCCCGAGTGAGGAAGAACCGCAGATCGATGTGACCTTTGCCAATATCTTCGTGCCGTTTCCCGGGGCGACGGCCGAACAGGTGGAATCTCTGGTCGTCAGCCCGATGGAAAGGGTACTCGGTGAGATCGTCGGGCTTGAACATATCTATTCGGTCTCCCGTCCCGGACTGGGCTTATTGACTGTCCAGTTTGAGGTCGGTGAATCACGCACTGAGGCGGTTGTGCGGTTATACAATGCCATTTATTCAAACCAGGACTGGCGGCCGCAGGGTCTGGGTGTATTGCAGCCACTGGTCAAACCGGGCGGGATCGAAGATGTCCCGGTGTTGACCTTGACCTTGTGGACGAATGATCCCGAGCGCAGTGCGACTGACCTGAGCAAGGT
>JBBDSF010000036.1:0-1637 GCA_040905125.1 Pseudomonadales bacterium
AAGCTGCTACAGGACGGGATACCGCTCAGTCTCGCTGATGGTGGCGGCGACTTTCAGGCCATCGAACCACTGGCACTGCGCTATACCGAAGTTTATCGCGGCGCCAATGCACTGCAGTACGGCGCGACCACACTCGGCGGCGCGATCAATTTTGTTTCGCCGTCCGGTTACGATGCACCAACCTATCAGGCCCGTTTTGAGGCCGGCAGCTTTGGTTATGCACGGGGCCAGATCAGCACTGGCGGTATCGTCGGTGATGCCGATTACTTTCTGAGCCTGTCAGCGCTGCGTCAGGCCGGCTTTCGTGATTTCTCCAAACAAAAAAACAAACGCCTGTTTGGCAATGTCGGCTACCGGCTGAGACCCCGTATCGAAACACGTTTTTTCCTGACTGCACTGGAAACCGATTCAGAGTTACCGGGCAATCTGACCAAGGCACAATTGAACAGCAATCCGCGCCAGGCCAATGCCCTGAGTCAGTTCCGCAACAGCAAACGCGACTTTCCGCTCTATCGCATCGCCAATCGCACGACTTTTTTGATTCAGGACAACTGGCAACTTGATGTGGGTCTGTTTTACTCCTACAAGGATATGTTTCATCCGATCACGCCGTTCCGAATTGAACAACGCAGTGAAGATTATGGCGCCGATATCCGGCTGCGCCATGATGGTGAATTGTTCGGACGCCGTAATATTTTCACATTCGGCATCAGTCCGGTGCGGGGTGATACCGATGACAAACGCTTCGATCAGATCAATTTTGCCACGCCCTTTGCACCGACCAACGGCGCACTGTTTACACAGAACCAGTTAACCGCTACCAATCTCGATATCTATGCTGAAAACCAGCACTATGTGCTCGACGATCTGGCCCTGATCACTGGCATCCAGGTTTCGCGTGCCAATCGCAAGCTGGAAGATCGCTTCACGCCAGGTGCCGCCGGTAACAGTTTTGATGAAACCTATTATGGCTTGAGTCCGAAAATCGGCCTGCGTTATGAACTGACTGACCGGATTCAGTTCTTTGGCAATGTCAGCCGCAGTTTTGAGCCACCAAGTTTTGGCGAGTTAAGCGGTGCACAACGGATCAATGTGCTGGATGAACAAACCGCGACAACGTTTGAAATCGGTACGCGTGGCGATACCGATACAATGCGTTGGGATCTGGCCTATTACCGGGCCTGGGTCAAGGATGAGTTTTTATCACTGAACGATGCATCAGGTAACGCACTCGGCACCATCAGCGCCGATGAAACCCTGCACCAGGGTATTGAAGCCGGCTTTTATATAGATCTGTTTGAGCGTCTGGAGTTACGCCAGACTTACCTCTGGAACGACTTTCGGTTCCGCGATGATGCCGTATTTGGCAACAATCAACTGGCCGGTGTTCCCGAGCATGTTTACCGCGCCGAGCTCGTTTACCATACGCCGTCCGGTTACTACATCGGCCCGAATGTCGAATGGGTGCCAGGTGATTCACCGGTTGATCATGCCAATACCCTGTTTGCCGAGAGCTATGCCATTGTTGGCCTGAAAGCAGGTTACCGGCGAGCAAGCGGTATTTCGGTATTCATCGAGGGCAGGAATCTGGCTGATAAAAAATACGCGGCCACCACGGGCGTCATTACCAATGCCAA
>JBBDSF010000037.1:0-1624 GCA_040905125.1 Pseudomonadales bacterium
CCAATACACTCTTCCCTGCGGGGGATTACATATTCGGCCCGAGGTCGGGCCTCCTTCTATGAGGCTGCTATTGTCAACCCCTAAGTAAAAAAATGTTCCTGTTAACTTGTGTCATTCATCATGCTGCTCCTGTTCTCTGTTTGCCACACTCTCGTCAATAAGCGATTGCCCGGTTCTCGATTGACGTCCCGTCTGGCTGAGACGGGTGACCACCTTCTATCCGTGCCGGGTCTCGCCCGAACACCTGAAATTGTATGCGCTCAATCGTGCCTCGAACCGTTAATGAAAGCGCCCCTTCTACAAAAACGGTAGAGATTGGTCCCTCTACCCAGGAGGCCCACGGGCGCTTTCAGCAATCTATCCTCTTCCCGTGTGGCGTCAGTCGGCCGGTACTGGACGGAATATCACTGAGTTAACGGGACAACCGGGGGCTTGAACACGGCCCCCTCCGGGACCACCCCCTGGGCCACATACCGCCACAGCGCGATTAATAACTTACGCGCCAGCGCCACAATGCCAATCCGCCGCATCCGTTTGCCTCCCTGGGCAAACCGTTGGACAAACCACTGACTTAAGGCACTGTCCGGTTGATGCCGTAACCACAGCCAGCTCAGCTCCACCATCACCCGGCGGATACGCCGGTTGCCGGCCTTGTCGATCCCTTGCTCCCGGACACTATTCCCACTGTTATAGGGGGTCGGCGTTAACCCGGCACAACTCCCCACTTCCCGGCGGTTGCGAAAATCGCGCCAGCCAAAAAATTCCATCACCAACGGCCAACTGGAGTGCCAGCCGACCCCCCTCAGTAACTGTAATTGCTGGATCTGCCTCAGCACCGGGCTGTCTCCCGCTTTCACTCGCCGCTTCTGTTCCGCTTCCAACCCCTGGATTTGCTGTGTCACCAACGCATAGCGTTCATACTCTCGCACTAACTCTGCTTTTAACTCCCCGCCCAACGGCCTGCCCCGGGCATCGGTAAGGTGCGCCAGACGCGCCACAAAATCCCGCTTCACCTCCAGCCGGACCCCCTGCAGTACCAATAACGATTTTATCCGCGCACTGTGCGCGACCCGTTCCTTCAATAACCGTTCCCGTTCCCGATGCAACCGGCGTTGGTCTTCTGCTGCCGGCGTCGGCACCCGCACCACACTCAGCACCTGCCGCTCGCCTCCCAGATAGCGCTGCAATAACCGCAACAACGCCTTCACATCCACACTGTCCGTCTTGGCGCGCCGCTGCCGCCGGTTCACCTCAATACTCGAGGAATCAATCACCTGGTTGATAATGCCGTCTTCCCGTAAGGCCCGATGCAGCCAAAACCCATCCCGGCCCGCTTCATAACAACTGTAGACCGGACCAGTCTCTGCCAGCTGGAGCTTCGCTTTAGCCTGCGTTACCGCCGCTCTGAGCGCCGGCCAATCACCTGCAGCTATCGTTACCTGCCTGTTTTTGTCGCCGTTGCTGAAACCCAGCTTCCAGTGCTTATCACTCAGTTCCAGCGCCATATACAACACCCCTCCGGTTGCGTTATCTTTACTCTCAAGGACTGCTGTCATAAGTTTATCCTCCTGGTTCGTGAAAAAAACGTTAGGATAACCGATAGCAGTCCTTCATAGTTTCTACA
>JBBDSF010000038.1:0-50620 GCA_040905125.1 Pseudomonadales bacterium
GCAAAAATAAAAACAAGTTCGCCTGACAGAGCTTGCCCTCGCGAAAGCGAGGGACACGTCCTCCATCAGAACCTGGTGTTCATGAATAATTTGGCCTGGCGGCTAGCAGCTGGCTTTTCAGTCATTCCGAGACCGCACAACCTGCCCCAGGCCCGCCTTGCGCATTTGCTCATCCACGTAATTCTTGATGAGAAACGCATTGTCCATTTTCATCACCTTGCCCAGGATCCGCTTCGCTTTTTTTAGATCGAAGCTACGAATAGCCCATTTGACTTCAAGCAGGTTGGTCGAATTCATCGAGAGAACGTCATAACCCATCGCCGTTAACAATATCGCAGCCGATGGGTTGCCGGCCATCTCACCGCAAATGGCCACAGGCTTCTCTTCCTTGTTAGCCGCCTCTACAACCAGCTTCAGTGCGTGCAGTGCGGCGGGATGGAAGTCCTGGTAAAGTTCCGCGACTCTTGAGTTGTTTCGGTCGACCGCAAGCAGATATTGGACAAGATCATTACTGCCGACGGAGAGAAAATCGACGCGTTTGACGATGTCCCGTGCCTGATAAACTGCCGCCGGCACCTCGATCATGACACCGATATCAGGCATTTCCACTTCGATTCCTTCCTCAATAATCTCTCTGTAGCATTGCCCGATCAGACGTTGCGCCTCATCAACTTCGGAAACGCTGCTGATCATGGGCAACATGATTCGCAAGTCGGCATCGATACCATCATTTGCCTTGATCATTGCCCGCACCTGAGACAAAAATATCTCGGGATGGTCCAACGTTACCCTTATGCCGCGCCATCCCAAAAAGGGATTCGCTTCCTCGATCGGGAAATAGGACAAGGTCTTGTCACCCCCGATATCGAGCGTTCTCATTGTCACGGGTCGCGGCGCAAACGCCTGAAGATGTTCCCGGTATATGACACGTTGCTCCTCTTCCGTGGGGAATCGATCGCTCATCATAAAGTGCACTTCAGTTCGATAAAGCCCGACACCTTCGGCGCCGCGCTCAAGCGAGCGCACCACATCCGTCATCAATCCTGTATTGACCCATAGGCCCACACGACGACCGTCTTTGGTTACGGCGGGCTTGTCCTTGAGTTCTTCGAGGCCTTCAATGAGTGCCGCTTCTTCTTTTTCGACACCTCGATAGAACGTCAACTGCTCCTTGTTGGGCCAGGTAATCACCGCTCCCTGGAAACCATCGACAATAATGGGTTTATCCTCAATAAGGCTGATCGGCAGATCCTGGACGCCCATGACAGTTGGAACTCCCATTGCCTTGGCCAGGATAGCAATGTGGGAATTGGCGGAACCCCTGACAGATACCAGCCCTTTGAGGCGCTCTCTGGGAACTTCCGTCAATATCCCCGGCATCAGCTCTTCGCCAATTAAAATGGTGTCCTCGGGGTATTCCACGCGTTTTTCTTCACTTCGCTGTAACTTGCTTAGCACCCGACGCCCCAGATCCTTGACGTCGGCCCCCCGTTCACGGAGATAGGAATCCTCCATAGATTCGAAGTTGGCGACATGTGTTTCCACAACTTTACGCAACGCACTTTGTGCCCAATGGCCCTGCTCGATCAGCTCCACCACTTCACCGGCTACCGCCGAGTCATCCAACATATGCAGGTAAGCTTCGAACAGGGCAAGTTCTTCAGGTTTCAAACGCTCGGAAAGCTTCTTGGCCATTTCCCGAATTTCTTCCCGGGTCTCCTCAACAGCCTGCTCGAAGGTTCGAGCTTCAGCCGCCGTGTCCGTTACCCGTCTTTCGGGCACGCTTTGCAATTCAGCTTCAGGATAAATTACCACCGCAGTCCCGATTGCGACGCCAGGCGACCCTGCCATACCGGGGAAACGACTTGCCGGCAGGTCCGTCATCACGGCCGATATCCCCAGGGCACCGGTCGCGCTGGCGTGTGCGATTACACCTGCCAACTGCGCGGAAAGCGTAATGAGAAATGCTTCTTCACTCTCATCGAAACGCCGGGATTCGCCTTGTTGTACCACCAGAACACCGAGGACCTTGCGATGATGGATAATGGGCACGCCCAGGAAAGAGTGGAACGGCTCTTCACCTACTTCCTTGACGTACAGGTAACGAGGATGTTCTGGCGCGTTTTCGAGATTAACGGGTTCAGCACGCTCCCCAACCAGACCCACAAGCCCCTCGCCTGGCCGAAGACTAACTTTGCCAACCGCAGACTGACGCAGCCCCCGCGTTGCCATCAATACATAAAGTTCGCGTTCTTCATCAAGCAGGTAGACGGTACAAACCTGGGTGCCCATCGCTTCCTTGACGCGATCAACGATAACGTCGAGTGCCGAGTCAAGATCCTTTGCAGTATTTACTTCCTGTATAACGCGTCTAAGAACATCAAGCATGGACTGTACTTCTCAGTGAGTTATGCACTTCGAGAGATAAGGGGCGAGCTCCCTCATTGCTCTTCGGTACACGTCTTTTTTAAAGGACACGACTTGTCCCACGGGGTACCAATAACTGACCCATCGCCACAGATCGAACTCCGGTGTATCTACGTGATTAACAGAAATGGCATCGTCACCAACACATAACCTTAGCAGGTACCATCTTTGCTTTTGCCCGACAAATGACGATGGTTTTTGTCGGAGTAACCGTCTGGGCAATTTATACCGTAACCAACCCCGGGTAGCCCCAACAATTTCGACACAATGCGCATCGAGGCCTATTTCCTCCCACAACTCACGGTACAGGGCGTCCTCAATGGATTCATTCTCCCGGATTCCGCCTTGCGGGAACTGCCAGGCATCTTGCCCTACACGTTTTGCCCAAAGCACCTGCCCGTTGGCGTTTGCCACGATGATACCCACGTTGGGTCTGTAACCATCTGTGTCAATCAATTAGGGACCCTTCGACATGCGCTTGGAATCATTGTCCATGAATATCGCGCTTTCGGCAAACTGGCAGTTCAGGCTAGACTAGGACAATTAAATCAGCCTAATACGGGAACTGTGCTTTGTCGCTCGCTATTTTCGATCTTGACGAAACCCTGATATCGGGAGACAGCGATTACTTGTGGGGGGAATTCATTGTTGAAAAAGGAATCGTCGATAAAGCACATCACCAGGAGAAAAATCGTCACTTCTACGAACAGTACAAACAAGGGAAGCTTGACGTCAACGCCTATCTGCGCTTTGCCTGCTCCGTATTGGCCAGTATCTCTATGGACACCCTTATCGAGCTCCGAGAGGAATTCATCGACACTCGGATTAAACCGCTGGTGTTGCCCGAAGCAGTGAAGATCGTAAATTCTCACAAGTCCAGCCATGACCATGTTCTGATCATTACTTCCACGATTGACTTCATTACGCGCCCCATAGGCGAATTGTTAGGCATAGTGGATCTGATTGCTCCCATTCCCGAACAGCAGGATGGCCAATACACAGGACAGATAACCGGAATTCCGAGTTTTGGACAGGGGAAGGTAGACTGTCTCATGGAATGGCTCGATGATAAGCCTTACTCGACGCAGGGAAGCTATTTCTATTCGGATTCGATCAACGATCTACCGTTGCTTGAATTCGTCGACCATCCAAGGGCGGTGGATCCTGATGACAGACTGCGGCAGATTGCGACATCCCGTGGCTGGCAAATCATCAGTTTCAGAGGGTAACTAATGATGAGAGTTCTCCTTTTACTTTTGGCCCCGGTCGTACTTTCATGTTCGCCGACCGAGCGTTCGGAAACCATAAAGCGAGTTGTTTCAGCATGGACCTCGGAAGCAACCAGCCACAATAGCCGGCTTTTGCAGTCTGCGGAGAACTTTGAATCATCGGTTGAGCAATTCCTCACCAATACCAATCAGAAAAACCTCGATACATTAAGGACCGACTGGGAAGACGTACATGAGGATTTCCTTGCTGTTTCAATCTTCTTCGTGGGAGAAACCAACGACCTGATGTATCGCATCGATGCATGGCCAATTCTGGAAGGATTCCTCGACTCGATGCCCGATTATCCGCAAAGCGGTATTATTAACGACTATACGATTACTATTGATGCGGCCACGCTGATCAATCAACACGGTATCACCGCCGCCGAAGAGGTCAGTCTCGGTTTCCATGCACTGGAATACTTTGTGTTTGCTCCTCAATTGGTTGACTTTCTTGCCCTGGATCCAGAAATATCCCGGATCGCATCGCGCAAACGCGATGCGATCCGCATCATCACTGAATTGTTAATCATGGATATAAACCAATTGGTGGAATTGAGCAGTGACCGCCTGGCCGAACTCGGTAGCGACACCGAAAGTTCTCGGATGCTAATTGAGTCACTGGGCAGGAAAACGGCCGATTTGAGTCGCGAGGCGCAACAGCTTTTCAATGACCACAATGGCCATTCCCGCTTCTCCGAAACATCCTGGTCAAACCTGCGTATACAAGCAGAGGCACTTTCTCACATCATGGGCGAACCCATACGCGTCACCGGTCACCTGGCCCATATTAACCAGGCTCAAGCCGCGAATATTGCGGTAACAATGGCAGAAGCGTTGGCAATTACCGAGAGCGACCGTCCTGATAGCAAGGAGCAAGACCGCCTGCTCTTTCTATTATCTGCTCTAAATGGACAAATCGCGCACTTTATAGACTAAGCTGTCGAATCGTCACGATTCTCTCCAGGCAAGGTCAAGATTTCTGGCTGCCTTGACATCATCGAGTCGTTTAACGGGCATAGTTACGGGTGCGCCCTTGACGGTTTCCGGACATTCCTTTGCCTCGCGAAGTATCATTGCCATGGCGTCGACAAAACCGTCAATCTCTTCGCGACTCTCTGTTTCCGTTGGCTCGATCAGCAGACATTCAGGTATAAGCAACGGGAAATAAGTGGTCGGCGCATGATACCCATAATCCAAAAGCCGTTTCGCGAAGTCCATGGCATTCACGCCAAGTTCCCTGGCTTCTCTTGACAGGGTGACAATGAATTCGTGGGTTGCGCGACGCGAAGAATAGGCCAGCTGAAATCCGGCCTGTTCCAGGCGCCTGGCCATGTAATTCGCATTAAGTGTGGCGTACTCGCCTACCCGGTGCATACCCTCACGCCCGAGCAGCCTTGCATACGCGTAGGCACGCAACAGTATGCCGGCATTACCCATAAATGCTGACAGGTTACCGATAGTCCCGGGAATCTCCTTCTCGTCCACCCAATAATAATAGTCAGCGTCATTCTGGCTACGCTTGCCGACGACTGGAGTCGGGATAAAAGGCTCAAGGCGTGGGCCAACACCCACTGGGCCGGAACCGGGGCCGCCACCGCCATGAGGCGTGGCGAAGGTCTTGTGCAAATTCATATGTAGTACATCAAAGCCCATGTCGCCCGGCTTTACCTTGCCAAGGATGGCATTCAGATTGGCGCCATCGTAATAGAGCAGGCCGCCGGCCTCGTGAATGATCTGCGCAATTTCTTCCACCTTGCGTTCGAAGACACCGCAAGTGGAAGGATTGGTCATCATCAACCCGGCGGTTTGGGGTCCAACGGCCGCCTTGAGCGCGTCAATGTCCACGTCTCCATCCTTCGTGACATCGACTTCTCTTACTTTGTATCCACACATGACGCCGGTGGCCGGATTGGTGCCATGGGCAGCACTCGGGATAAGAATCTCGGTTCGTTCAAAATCGTTGTTGGCGTTGTGATACGCGCGGATCATGGCGACACCGGCGAACTCACCCTGGGCTCCCGCCATTGGCGTCAAGGAAACTGCCTTCATCCCCGTAATGTCTTTCAGGTACTCCTGCAACTCGTAAAGACATGACAGCACACCCTGGCTATACCGCTCCGGCGCCAGGGGATGTCGGTTGAGAAATCCCGGGATACTCGCCGCCTTGTGCG
Source organism: Pseudomonadales bacterium (assembly GCA_040905125.1). Taxonomy (GTDB): domain Bacteria; phylum Pseudomonadota; class Gammaproteobacteria; order Pseudomonadales; family Azotimanducaceae; genus JBBDSF01. The sequence continues at coordinate 5,870 of JBBDSF010000038.1, forward strand.
CCCCTCTCGGGTTGTATTTCATGGTACACGAGCCGAGCGGATAAAATTCTCCGTCGATCGAAAAGTTTTTCCGCGACAGGTTCGTATAGTGCCGTACAACCTGAAGCTCGGACACTTCCGGCAGACCCGCTCTCTCGTTTCTCAAACAGTGAGCAGGCAAATCAGTGATCTCTTGCTCCGGCTGGTACTGTGCCCTGGCACTTCTTCCCTTACTTTCTCGTTCATAGATCAACATGGCTTATCCCTCTACTGCTCGCCGGAGGCTCCGTACAAACTTGTCCAAATCCTCATCGGTTTTGGTTTCAGTGACGTTCGTTAGCATACAATCCGACAGAGACTCATCGACTTCACCGAGGTCGAAGCCGCCAAGAATTCCTTCGGACGCCATTTGGGTCAAGACCTCGACCGCCGGCAGTGGCAGGCGGATCGCCGCCTCATGAAAGACGGGACCCTGGAACCTGAGCGTTACACCGTCGATGTCGGTCAACCGCTTGAGTAATCTCGTCATACCATTATGACTTTGGCTGGCGACGGCACGCATCCCGGCATCTCCCATAAGGCTCATATAGATTGTAGCGGCTGTCACTAACAACCCCTGGTTGGTGCAAATGTTCGACGTGGCCTTGGCGCGGCGTATATGCTGCTCCCGTGCCTGCAGAGTCAGGGCGAACCCTTCCTTGCCGTCCAGGTCTTCCGTTCTGCCGATAATCCGACCCGGCATTTGTCTCACTATCGCCTGTTTGCAACACATGAGCCCGAGATAGGGTCCGCCGGACGCGAGGGGAATACCGAGGGGCTGTGCCTCGCCCACAACAATGTCGGCCCCTGTTTGACCCCATTCCCCCGGGGGCGTCAATAACGACAACGCCATGGGGTTTACCACGCCAATCACCAACGCACCCTGTTCGTGCGCCCAGTCCGTCAAACGGTCTACTTCATCGAGGCCACCAAAGAAATTGGGCCAGGAAATAACCAACGCGGCAATATCCTCACCCGTCCATGTCTCAAAACTCTCCGGCGGAACGAGACCAGTGGCATCATCCCACCCGACCGTTTCGACGGCGATATCCTGATTGGTGACGATGTTTCGACAAGTGCTGATATAGCGCGGATGAACGTTGCCGGCACAAAGCACCTTACGAGACTTGGATTTTTTGTTCGCCCTGACCGCCATCAACACTGCTTCCGCCAGGGCCGATGCACCTTCGTAAACAGAGGCATTGGACACCTCCATCGCCGTCAGGCGAGACATCATTGTCTGGTACTCGTATATGACCTGGAGTAACCCCTGGCTGGCCTCCGCCTGATATGGCGTATAGGCTGTCAGGAACTCCCCTCGACCGACCAGATCCCAAATGGCGGCGGGAACATGATGTTCATAAGCGCCGGCCCCGATAAAACAAAGGTCAACCTCGTCCTGCCGGGCACGCTCATTCATCAATCGAAGTAGTTCCATTTCCGAGATACCCTCGGGCACGTCTTGCAGGACGCCCGCGCGCAATTTCTTCGGAATCTCATCGAAAAGACTTTCGATGGAATCGACCCCGATGGTTTCAAACATTGCCCGCTCGTCTTCAAGGGTATGGGGCACAAATGGCATGTGAAATACCTCTTACCTTAAATTAGAAAAATCTTGTGTTATGGGAAGAACTGCCGTGCGCTGATCAGCACGACAATTGTCAGTGATCTTCTTCGCACATCTTCTGATACTGTGCGGCATCCATTAACGATTCCACATCTTCGGCATCGTCGGGCTGCATTTTGAAAAACCAGCCTTTCTCGAAAGGGGACTCATTAACCACTTCCGGTGTATCCTCCAGCTCGGGGTTGATCTCGATCACCCTGCCGGAAACCGGCGCATAGATGTCGGAAGCAGCCTTGACGGATTCGACCACGGCCACTTCGCCTTTGGCTGAAATTTCCGCATCGAGTTCCGGTAACTCTACAAAGACCACATCGCCCAATGTCTCCTGGGCATAGTCCGATATACCTATGGTCAGGGTCCCGTCATCCTCTACACGCACCCATTCATGAGTTTCTGCGTATCGCAAATCGTCCGGAAATTCAGCCATTCCTTAATCCTCTTATTTGTTGACCTAACGATCACATTGTATCGCATCGACGCCGCGAACATCATCAGCCGGTGGCTGAAAAGCCCTACAGACTTTTGACAGTCTACCGGGCGGGCTTATAAACCTGCTTGCCATTCCTCACAAAAGGCGGTTTTACCATCTCAACGGGCACACGCTTTCCACGGATCTCCACTTCCAGATTGCCTGCCGGTACTCGTATCCGAGCAAGGGCAATGGCGTGTTGTAACGTGGGCGAAAAAGCACCGCTCGTCACCTCGCCGATTTCCTGGTTATCACTCCATACCGGGTAATGGCCTCGAAGCACGCCACGCTCGGTCATCACAAGCCCTGTCAGTTCCCGCTCAACGCCTTTCTCGCGCTGCTTTTCAAGGGCATTCCTGCCGATAAACCACCTGTCGGCAGGCTCGAAAGCAACTGTCCAGCCGATATTCGATTCCAATGGGGTCACGGATTCGTCCATGTCACTGCCGTAGAGATTGAGTCCGGCTTCCAGCCGTAATGTATCTCGGGCACCCAACCCGATCGGTTTAACGCCAACGTCGATTAATTTGCCCCAGAGCGAAACTGCGTCGTCACCCGGCAAGATAATTTCCAGCCCTCGCTCCCCCGTATACCCGGTCTTGCCAAGAAACCAGTCCCCGGCATGTCCGGCTTCAAACGGCTTAAGGGTATCGATCAGCTTTGCCGTCTCTTTATCGACTACTTGCCCGACTTTGTCCATCGCCCGGGGACCCTGGACTGCCAGAATAGCCAGCTCCGGTTTCTCGACGATATTGCAATCGAAGCTTTCTGCCTGCGCCCGCATCCAGTTCAAATCCTTTTCCCGGGTTGCGCAGTTAACGACCAGCCGATAACCGTCAGGTATTCGGTAAACGATCAAATCATCGAGAATACCGCCTTCCTCATTAAGCATGGCTGTATACAGCGCCTTACCCGGTTCGGTTAGCCGGGCCACGTCATTTGCCAACAAACGGCGCAAATACCCTTCACAGTCAGGTCCCTCAATATCCGTGACCGTCATATGGGAGACATCGAAAACCCCCGCGTCGCTGCGCACGAAATGATGTTCCTCTATCTGGGACCCATAATGTACAGGCATATCCCAGCCGCTGAAATCAACCAGCTTTGCACCCGCCTCTACATGCAGGGAATAAATTGGAGTTGTCAGGCCCATGGGCTTTAAATTCAGAGTTTTAAAGGGCGTATTCTAACTTTTAAAGACCCGACAGAACAGTGAGATGCGCTCAGCTCCCGGTTGAATGCTTTTTGTTTAGACGAGTGAATCAGGAGCCGGCAGCCAGCCTGATAAGGCGCGCCTTAACTGCATCATTGCTGTTCACCCACCTCATGCCAGTGTTTCGCAGCCAGGCTAAAGCGGGTTCATCAATGTCGTACAACCGCTTTAGTCCTTCCATGACTGATGCCATTAAGACGTTATCGACTTTCCGACGACGCTCGTAACGGGCCAGCAGGTCACCACTACCAGGACTTTCGCTGGTAAATCGACATTGGGATAACTCGATGGCCAGCGCATTGGCATCGGCGAAGCCAAGGTTGGCTCCCTGGCCGGCGAGAGGATGGATCGTATGAGCCGCATCGCCAACCAGTGCCAGGTTTGCCCTGGTGTACCTCATGGCATGCTGTTGATAAAGGGGGAACGAATAACGTTTATCGACACCTGACACATTCCCCAGGATAAACCCGGAGGCCTTTCCCAACTCGCGACAGAGTGCTTGGTCGGAGATCTCCTTCAGGTGCTCTGTTTCCCTGCTGGACCAGACTATGGAGCACAGTTTTTCATTGGCCAGTGGTAAAAATGCCAGGGGACCGGATGGGGTAAACGACTGACGCGCTGTAAAGCCATGAGGCAATTCTGTCTCAACGGTGGTAACCAGTGCCTCCTGATCATAACGCCACCTGTAGGTTCGCAGTCCTGCCAGTTCCCGAACTCTCGAGTTGCCTCCGTCCGCACCCACGAGAAGGCTATAACTTACAGGCGTGCCATCAGCCAATATAACCTGTTTGCCTTCCGCGCCATTTTTAATGTCGTTGACAGAAGTCTCATAGCGGACATCGACATTGTCGAGCTCTCGAACGCGTTTATAAAGACCCAGCATCAGCTCACGATTTTCAGCGATATGACCGAGGCATTCCTCATCGATCATATCGGCGTCAAATTCTATCTGGGAGGTGCCACGCGCATCCCATACTAACATCCGCGTAAAGGGGGCGAATCGCTCGATCGCGCACTTGCTCCACGCGCCAGTTCTATGGAGAAATTTACGGGTCGCAGGGTTGATAGCGCTCACACGCGGTTCAATTCCGGCATGAAGTTCAAAGCCTTTGCGGCGTTTTTTCAATTCCCTCTCTTGCCTTGGGGAAGGCGGCTTTCCAGCCTCGAGCACAGTCACCGACAAGCGGCTATGACCAAGCGCGGAAGCCAGCGCAAGGCCCGTTAGGCCGCCGCCAACAATCACTACATCATAGTTCGAGTCGTCCATCAGGGCCCCCTTTCGCCGCCATCAACGCTTCAATTTCATCAATGGCTCTCGGTGCAGATGCAGTCAGAACCATGTTGCCGTCTTTGGTTACAAGCACATCATCCTCAATACGTATACCGATTCCACGATACCGGTCCGGGACGTCATCGAGAGCATCAGGAATGTATAGACCCGGTTCGATGGTGGTCACCATGCCAGGCTCGAATACACGCCATTGGTCATCGACCTTGTACTCGCCAACGTCATGCACATCAAGACCGAGCCAGTGGCCGGTCCTATGCATGTAAAACTTCTCGCAGGCTCGCTGCTCAATGAGCTCATCCACGTTGCCATCGAGGAGACCCAGCCGCACGAGCCCCGCAGTCAATTCGCAAACCGCTGTCTCATGGGGCTGGTTCCAGTGATTACCGGGTTGTACCTGGGCAATTGCCGCCGCCTGGGCCTGCAATACGATTTCATAAAGTTCTCTTTGAGCCTTCGTGAATTTTCCGTTAACCGGAAATGTTCTGGTGACATCAGCTGCGTAATATTCGTATTCACTGCCCGCATCAACCAGTACCAGATCACCCGACCTGAGCTGATCATCATTTTGAACATAGTGAAGTACACAGGCGTTACCCCCGGAGCCAACGATAGGAGGATAGGCAGGAGACCTGGCCCCGTTTCTCATAAAGGTATAACGCAGTTCCGCTTCCAGCTCGTATTCCATCATGCCAGGCTCGGTTATGGACATCAGCCGACGATGTGCCTCGGCAGTGATATCCGCAGATTGCTTCATTATTTCAATTTCCTGTGCACTCTTGAAAAGCCTCAATTCATGCAGGTACTGACCCAGCTGAACAAATTCCCCGGGTGGCCGGGCACCTGACTGTTTATTACCGCTTAGACTCTTTACCCATCCAATAACCCGATGATCAAAGTCTCGATGAGTCCCCATGGCATAATAAAGTTTTGATTTTCCTTCGATAAGTCCCGGCAGAATTTCGTCGATGTCACTGACAGGGAAAGCGTCGTCGAGACCATAGAGTTGCATGGCGCGTTCAGGACCCGTAACGCTCCCATGCCAGCGTTCAAACTCAGACTCCCTTTCCCGGCAGAAAAGGATCGCTTCGCCGTGCTCCCGGCCCGGTACCAGTACGAACACCGAATCGGGCTCATCGAAGCCGGTTAAATAGTGAAAATCACTATCCTGACGAAACTGGAAATCGACATCATTGTTGCGGGGCACAATATTGGCGCCGGGCACAATCGCAATGCTGTTCAGCTCCAAAAGTGCCATCAGTTCCTTGCGTCGTCGCGCGAATTCCTTCAACGGTGTCTTTGGCGCCGCAGACATCTAGTTGTCTCCGCTCCGGGCTGACAAACCATAGCTGGCAAACACCAGCAAAGTGGACACCCGCACATACTCGATGATTTCCGTGAAATCTGCCTCGTTTTCCTCGCTATCGGGTATATCTTCAGTCATGCGCGATATCCTGTCGAGGTCCGCCAATACTTCCTTCACTTCGTCATCCAACGTTTTCTCATTGAAATCCACCGCGGCACCGAACCCGGACATGAACCCCATACACCACCGGCTGATCGCATTGCCTCGTTGGCCAAGCGGGTGTTCCTCGTCTGGCACAAGCGGTTGAAAGCCAATCTCCGGGTCAGCCAGCACGGAACCGGTATCAACAATCAGGCGATCGAGCAGGTCATGTATCCCGGCCTCAGGGGCTTCCCCCAGCCAATCCAGCAAATACCCGGCGCCATCGTTCTCAAGACCACTGCAAACGTAGCCCGATACCAGTCCATGCAACTCCGAGGCATGGTGTTTCAAGCCAAGGTTTTCCAGTTCCGCGCTCAATTCCGCAAAGTCGACCATAACCCGTCCTTTATTACCTCTAAACAGCCGCCAACCTTAACACGCGGGCGCGTGCCGTTTGACCTTAGGTGAATTAAGGATTTATATTAGGCCTATCCATCGCCCGAGAAAATCCCTTGGAAATAAAAGACCTGGAAGCAAAAATTGATGAGTTAATTCAACTCTGCGATGAGCTTGAACGAGAACGCGCCATGATGGAGGCGGATCGGGATACCTGGCTTCAGGAAAGGACCCGGCTCCTGGAGAAAAATGAGACCGCGAAGAGCAAGGTCGAGGCCATGATTTTGCGCCTGAAAGCGCTGGAACAGGACTGACAGATGAGTGAGCAAAATCAAACAGTCAAGGTCACCATTCTCGACAAGGAGTACCAGGTCAGTTGCGCACCTGACGAAGTCAGTGCGCTGAGACAATCGGCTGCGCATGTCGACGAAAAGATGCGGGAGATAAAATCGAATTCGAATGTGCTCGGGCTGGACAGAATCGCAGTGATGGCAGCACTGAATATCGCCAATGATTATCTGAGCCAGAGTCAAATGACCGATGAACTCGTTAACGCCCGGTCGGAAGACATCACGGCCCTTTACGGCAAGGTCGACCGGGTGTTGAGTCGACTCAAGGGTTCAACAAATTAAAATTACCCCACGGCAAATCGAGCAGGATCAGATATAATGTTGGGTGTTCCCTGGGTTATTTGCCAGTCGATTTGTCCTAAACCCTTATGCGAAACCCAGGAGGTCTTTTTTCGTGGTAGATGCGCAAGTCCGTTCGGCGGAAAGCCTAATACCCGTTAGAGACCACCGCCTTGAACCGCCGGGTTCAAGGACCTGTCTGACAGCGGTAACCCGGGGAACATTTCATGCTGTCTGAGCCCAGGCCTGTTAACCGGCGGACCCTCCGTCGTGAAATGCGTCAACGCAGGCGTTCTTTGACACTCTCCGAACAGCGAGACGCGGCGAAGAAGGCCCGACGAACGCTTGCCAGGGAAATGGTATTTATGCGCGCACGAAAAGTCGCCATGTACATGGCAGGAGCCGGTGAGCTCGATCCTCAGCCGATCATGAAAACGGCACTGGCCATGAAGAAACAATGTTACCTGCCCGTCATGTCAAAGGGTCTTTTGCCTCACACGGCAGGCAAACTCGTATTTCAGCAGTATGACCCTCAAACGCATTCCCTCGCAGTCAATCGATTTGGCATCCATGAGCCGTTCTTCGACCCGCGCTCGCTGATCCCCACCAGGATGCTCGACCTGATACTCACGCCTCTTGTAGCGTTCGACAGACAGGGTAATCGTCTGGGCATGGGCAAAGGATATTACGACAAAACCCTCGCCGGACTCCACCGCCAATGGCGGCGACCCACGCTATTGGGCATGGCACACAGCTTCCAGGAAATCGACGAGCTGACACCGGAGGCGTGGGACATACCATTGGACGGCATCCTGACTGAGAAAGAACTCTTCTGGACCCACACGCCGCATTAGCAACAGTCTGTATTCTCCAAACCGATTTCTCTATGATGCAATCTCCAACAGTGACGCGCGAGAACACCTGATGGCCTTACTGAACGTCATTCGAATGGGTCACCCGACTCTCCGCCAGGTCGCCGAGCCCTGGCCGGCTGAAGATATCGGTAACCACGAGTTTCAAAGTCTTGTGGAGGATATGCGCGAGACCATGCATGACCGCGGCGGGATTGGTCTCGCCGCCCCTCAGGTCAACCGGTCAGTCCAGGTAGCCGTTATCGAGATCGATAATACACCCACGCGATATGGCGACATACCGGCGGTCTCTTTCGGTGTCTATGTCAATCCCGCGATTACTGTGCTGGACGACACCGAAGAGGGGTATTGGGAAGGCTGCCTGTCAATTCCAGGACTCATGGGTTACGTCGAACGCCCGCAGCATATCCGGGTGGACTATCTGGACGCACAGGGAGAGACGCAGTCACTGGAAGTGACCGGATTTCTGGCCACCGTGTTCCAACACGAGTTCGATCACCTTCAGGGCAGGCTCTATATCGATCGAATCAAAGACCCTCGGTTGCTGGCATTCGAGGAAGAATACCGAAACTTCCATTTGTCCTGAGGCAATGCACGTTCACGCCAGGAAGAGTCGATAAGCGGGATTTTGTGACTCCTCCCAAAAAGGATAGCCAATTTCACTCAAGTACTGTTTAAATTCCGAGATGTCCGTTGACGGCACCTGAATACCCGCCAATACCCGACCATAGGCGGAGCCATGGTTCCTGTAATGAAACATGGAAATGTTGAATCGGTCGCCCAGGACGCTCAAAAATCGTAACAACGCGCCAGGCCTTTCGGGAAATTCAAATCTGAAAAGACGCTCGTCCGGAATACCCTGAGCACGGCCACCCACCATATGGCGTACATGCATCACGGCCACTTCATTTTCAGACAGATCCACCACGGCATAGTCTTTTTTGAGCCGCTTGATCAATTCTGCGCGGTCATCACGTTCCGGCCGGGTCTGAATCCCAACCAATACATGCGCACGATCGCTCGAGGCATAACGGTAATTGAATTCCGTGATACTGCGCTTGCCGATCGCCGCGCAGAAACGCCCGAAGCTGCCCGGCTCTTCCGGAATGGTAACGGACAACAGAATCTCACGCTTCTCGCCGATTTCCGTTTGCTCGGATATGTGGCGCAGACGGTCAAAGTTCACATTGGCGCCGCTGACCACTGCAACCAGGGTTTTGTCATGGACCCCACGCTGTTCTGCATATTTCTTGAGCCCCGCGACGCCTAATGCACCGGAAGGCTCCGAAATACTCCGCGTATCTTCGAAGATATCCTTGATGGCCGCGCAAATTTCGTCCGTGCTCACCTTAATGACGTCGTCCACAGTTTCTCGGATGATACGCCAGGTCTCCTTACCGACCTGGCGTACGGCCGTGCCGTCGGCAAACTGGTCGATGTCCTCTGCCTTGAGCTTGACGCGGCGTCCTGCTTTACGTGCGGCCCAAAGGCTTGCCGCGCCTTCAGACTGAACCCCGACTATTTTGACGCCTGGCCGCAGATATTTCACATAGGCCGCAATACCGCTAATGAGGCCGCCTCCGCCCACCGGCACAAATATCGCGTCTATTCGCCCGGTATGCTGGCGCAATATTTCCATACCTATCGTCCCCTGCCCCGCAATGACATCGGGGTCGTCATAGGGATGTATGAAGGTGTACCCCTTTTCTCTGGCGAGCGACATGGCATATTCGTAAGCCGCGTCATAGCTGTCCCCATGTAACATCACGTTACCGCCAAGCTTTGAAACTGCTCGCACCTTGATTTCCGGCGTGTTCTCGCCCATGACAATAATCGCTTCAATGCCCAGCTTCGAGGCAGCAAGCGCTACCCCCTGGGCATGGTTGCCCGCAGACGCAGCGATAACACCCAGCCGTCTGGATTCATCATTCAGTTTTTTAATCTTGTTATACGCACCCCTTAACTTGAAACTGAACACGGGCTGCAGGTCTTCCCGCTTTAACCATACGCGGTTATGCAAGCGGTCGGACAGACCCGTCGCATTTTCCAGCTGTGTTTCCACTGCGACATCATAGACACTCGCTTCAAGAATCTTTTTAATATATTTGCTGACCATGGATGACAACCACTGCGGCGTTATTGGCTGGAACAGTATAAACTTCCCGGGAACGAGTCGACAGGCAAGAACATGAGCCAGGATGAACTGAAAAAGAAGGCAGGCGAACACGCTGCAGCATACATCGAAAAGATGCTCGACAGCGATTCGATCGTGGGCGTCGGTACCGGATCCACGACCAACCACTTTATTGACGCACTCGGTCGTTTCAAACACCGGTTCGCCGGTGCGGTATCGAGTTCGCTGGAGTCGGAAGAACGTCTCAAGGCCCACGGCATACCCGTCGTTGACCTGAACAGTGTATCCAGCCTGGCAGTGTATGTAGACGGGGCCGATGAGGCCAATGCCCACATGCAGCTCATCAAAGGCGGTGGTGGCGCGCTGACCCGGGAAAAAATCGTCGCCTCAGTGGCCGATCAATTCATATGTATCGTTGATGAAACCAAAATGGTGGAACGCCTGGGCAAGTTTCCCTTACCCGTGGAAGTCATTCCCATGGGGCGCTCTGCGGTTGCCAGAAAACTCGTAGGCCTGGGCGGCCGCCCGGTTTACCGCGAAAATTTTGTTACCGACAACGGCAACGAGATTCTCGACGTATACGATTTGAATATCGAAGATCCGATCTCACTTGAATACGCCATCAACAATATCACCGGAGTCGTTACCAATGGCCTGTTTGCGGCGCGACCCGCGGACCTTGTGCTGGTTGCAACCAGGGACGGCGTGGAAGAACGTAACGGCAGGTAAGTAAATCATGCTCACTTTGCGGTGCGAGCTTCCAGGGCCGCCACAGCCGGTAACGTCTTCCCTTCTATAAATTCAAGAAAAGCGCCACCGCCTGTGGACATATAGGAAATTCTGTCCGCAACACCAAACTGATCGATAGCGGCCAGCGTGTCGCCGCCTCCCGCCAGTGAAAAGGCGTCACTATCGGCAATCTGGTTGGCAAGCGCCATTGTTCCCCCGGCGAACGGCTCAAGTTCGAATACTCCTACCGGGCCATTCCATATAATCGTCTGTGCCTGACGGACAATCTTGTTCATGGCGGCAATGGACTCGGGTCCGATGTCCAATACCATTTCGTCAGCGCCGATTTCCTCGACTCGTCTGTGAGTGGCTTTCGCGTCTTCACTCATGTCCTGGCTGCAAACCACGTCCACTGGCAAAGGTATCTGAACTCGCTCAAGTAACCTCCTCGCTGCATCAAGCAGGTCAGGTTCATGCAATGACTTGCCGACATTGACGCCTGTAGCAGCAAGAAATGTATTGGCAATCCCGCCCCCCGGAATAAGCGTATCCGCCTTCTTCGCGAGCGCGTCCAGGACATCGAGCTTTGTGGAAACCTTGCTCCCGCCGACAATTGCCACCACGGGACGCGCAGGGTCTGCCAGGGCTTTTTCCAAGGCATGCAACTCTGACGACAGCAGGGGACCCGCGCAGGCAACCGGAGCAAATCTGGCCACCGCTTCCGTTGTCGCCTGGGCTCGATGGGCCGTTCCAAATGCATCCATCACAAAAACGTCACAGAGACTCGCCAGCTTCTTGCCCAATTCAGGATCATTAGCCGCCTCGCCGCTGTTAACACGGACATTTTCGAACAGCACAATATTATGTTCGCCCCAGTCGAAACCTTCGAGATAATGCCGCACCAGTGGGACGTCCTGGCCAAGCAAAGCCCCCAGATGTTCAGCCACCGGCAACAGACTCGCGCCCGGCTGCTCCTCGATTGGCATACCTTCAACAGGCCGCCCCAGGTGAGACATCACCATCACTCTGGCACCGGCTTTCAATGCGTACTCGATGGTCGGTATCGCCGCCTTGATACGGCCGTCAGCGGTGATCCGACCGTCTTTCATGGGCACATTCAGATCCTCGCGAATCAGGACCCGCTTGCCTTTGATGTCAACATCTTCGAGCGCCAGTATCGTCATGACTCAAAACAACCGTTTGATTCCGTCCACAACGTGTTCCGGAGTAAAGCCAAGGTATTTGAATGCATCGCCCCCGGGAGCGGAAACCCCGAAACGATCAAGACCCACAACACCGCCATCGAGGCCAACCCATTTGCGCCAGTAATCCGGATGCGCAGACTCTACCGCCAGCCGGCGACGAATCCTGTTGGGTAACACCGACTCCTTGTAATCATCGCTCTGTGACTCGAATACATCGACACTCGGCATTGAAACAACTCTCACGAACAGACCCTCGGCGGTCAGTATATCGAATGCCTTAACGGCCAGATCCACCTCCGACCCCGTCGCGATAATAAGCGCTTCAGGATCGCCTTCGGGTTCCCGCAATATGTAGCCACCGCGTCTAATGGCTTTTATCTGATCCGCTTCTCTGGCTTGCCACGGCAGGCTCTGGCGGGAAAATACCAGTGCTACCGGACCGCTCTTTCTTTCGATTGCAGCCTGCCAGGCGGCTACCGTCTCTACCGTGTCGCAGGGTCGCCAGACCGACATGTTGGGGGTACCGCGCAGATTGGCCAATTGCTCCACAGGCTGGTGTGTCGGACCGTCCTCTCCCTGGCCTATGGAGTCGTGGGTATAAACAAAAATATTACCCACGCCCATCAACGCAGACATGCGAACAGCATTTCGCGCGTATTCCATAAAGGTCAGAAAAGTCCCGCCGTACGGTCTCAAGCCGCCATGCAACGCCATCCCGGTGGTTATGGCGGTCATACCGAATTCCCTCACGCCATAATAGATGTAGTTTCCATCGGCATCGTCACCTGTAACGGCCTTCGCTTCCGGCCAGATCGTACAATTGGAACCCGACAAATCGGCTGAGCCACCGAGCAATTCCGGCAACTGCGCTGCGATTGCGCCGATGACTTTCCCGGATGCCTGCCGGGACGCCATCGATTCACCCTGGATATTGGCCTCCTGCAATAATGATTCCATGGTCTCAGCCCATCCTTCGGGTAACTCACCGGACATCCGGCGCTCGAACTCTGTCGCCAGCTCCGGATACTTCTGTTGATACGCGGCGAATTTCTGCTTCCAGGTGTCTTCATATTCGGCTCCCTTGCGGCGACAGTCCCAACCTTCGTAGATCTCGTCAGGAACACAGAAGGGATCATAGTGCCAATCAAGCGCTTCTCGCGCGCCGCTCACCTCGTCTTCCCCCAGCGGCGCTCCGTGGGATGCCGCCGTTCCTGCCTTGGTGGGCGCGCCCAGCCCGATTCGGGTTTTGCAGCAGATGATAGTCGGCTGATCGGTGTTATCCCGGGCTTCGCGCATGGCCCTGGTGACAGCTTGTGCATCGTGACCATTCACGTCCGGAATGACATGCCAACCGTACGCCTCGAATCGACGCGGCGTGTCATCTGTAAACCAGTTTTTGACTTCGCCGTCGATGGAAATGCCATTATCGTCATAGACACAAATTAACTTGCCCAGCCTCAATGTCCCCGCCAACGAAGCTGCCTCATGGGAAACGCCTTCCATCAGACAGCCATCACCGACAAACACCCAGGTATGGTGATTCACAATGGAACAGCTCTCTTCCCTGTTGAAGCGGGCCGCCAATACTTTTTCCGCGATTGCCATGCCAACCGCATTGGCTAATCCCTGACCCAAAGGACCCGTGGTTGTTTCAACGCCCACTGTCTCGCCATATTCCGGGTGGCCCGGTGTTTTCGAGCCAAGTTGACGGAATTGTTCAATTTCCTCCATGGGCAGGTCATATCCCGTCAGGTGCAACAGCGAATACAGCAGCATGGAACCATGCCCGTTCGACAGCACAAAACGATCCCGGTCGACCCATTCGGGATGGCCTGGATTGTGTTTCAGAAAATCTGTCCACAGTACTTCGGCAATATCAGCCATACCCATTGGGGCGCCGGGGTGGCCCGATTTGGCTTTCTGAACCGCGTCCATACTTAATGCACGAATGGCATTAGCTCGCTGCTGGCGTGAAGTCATACTATACGTGCCTTAATATTGGTCGACCGAGAAAGGCCGCTATTGTCCCCCAGCTCTCGGCATTCATCAACGACTTATGTGAAATGCGAAACGCGTATCACTTGCCAGGCACGCCGTTATGAAAGCGATTTACATTGATCTTGAGTCAACTTCACGCTCGTCAGGTGGGAATAGCGGGCAGGAAACTGTAGAATACACAGCCTTTATTCACTCGAACCAAATAGTCTATAAATTATGGCAAAAAATAGAACGTTTACATCAGAATCCGTTTCAGAAGGTCATCCCGACAAGATGGCCGACCAGATTTCAGATGCAATTCTCGACGCACTGCTAGAACAAGATCCACATTGTCGAAGCGCAGCCGAAACCATGGTCAAAACCGGCATGATCATCATTGCCGGGGAAATCTCATCGACAGCACAAATCGATTTCGAAGACATATGTCGCAACGTTGCACTCGATATCGGCTACAACAGTTCCGTGGTCGGCTTTGACGGTGCCACCTGCGCCGTTCTCAACGCTATGGGCAAACAGTCTCCCGACATTGCCATGGGTGTCGACGAGGCAGACGACAAGGAACAGGGTGCCGGTGACCAGGGGCTTATGTTCGGTTACGCCACCAACGAGACAGACGTGTTGATGCCGGCGCCAATCAGTTATGCGCACAGGCTGGTGCAGAAACAATCCGAATTGCGCAAATCGGGCAAGCTGCCATTTCTCCGTCCTGATGCGAAAAGCCAGATTTCCTGCAGTTATGCCGAGGATGGCTCGGTAGCCGGTGTGGACGCAGTTGTCCTGTCTACCCAACATGACCCGGATATCTCTCAGGAAGATCTGAAAGAAGCCGTCATGGAAGAGATCATCAAAGACGTGCTGCCTTCCAACTGGCTTCACAGTGGCACCAAGTATTTCGTCAACCCCACGGGCCAGTTCATCATCGGCGGACCTGTTGGTGACTGTGGTCTCACAGGCCGCAAGATCATCGTGGATACCTATGGCGGCATGGCTCGTCATGGTGGCGGCGCCTTCTCTGGTAAAGACCCGTCGAAGGTTGACCGTAGTGCGACGTATGCAGGTCGTTACGTTGCCAAGAACATCGTCGCGGCAGGTCTTGCAGACCGATGCGAGATTCAGATCTCCTACGCGATTGGCGTTGCCGAGCCCACATCGATTAACATCGATACCTTCGGTACCGGTAAACTGCCTGAAGACGATATTGCCGAATTGGTCCGCGAAAACTTTGACCTTCGCCCCAAGGGCCTGGTCGCGATGCTGGACCTGAAACGGCCGATCTATAGAAAAACGGCTGCTTACGGTCACTTCGGCAGAACGGATCCCGATTTCACCTGGGAAAAAACCGATAAAGCCGATGCATTGCGCAAAGCTTTGTAATAACAGGTCATGGGGCAAACCCGGACTTTAATATGTGGACAAGGACGTCCCGATTTTTTATTGACCAGAACCTGGCGGTCAACCAGGGGCTTTCGCTTCCAGAACAAACCTCTCACCACATAATAAATGTCCTTCGCCTGGGAAAAGGGACCGCCATAACCTTGTTCAACGGACAGGGCGGTGAATACCTCGCGGAAATTACAAACACCGAACGTCGTCAGGTTGCCGTGCACATTCAGGATCACGAGCCCGTCGAACGAGAGTCGCCTCTTACAACCGAACTTGGTCTGGCAATTATTAAAAGAGACGCTATGGATCTCGCCATTCGAAAGTGCACCGAGTTGGGCGTCACCCGAATTGTTCCATTGCTGACGGACTTCACCACGGTAGCCCACAAACAGGCCGACAAACGATTCCCTCACTGGCTTGAAATTATCCACAGCGCCTGCGAGCAATGTGGTCGCAACAAACCACCCGAGTTGCAAGGGATTACATCCCTGGCCACATGGGCGGACGCGTGCCACTCACCTTTACGATTGGTTGCCGACCCGGGTGCCACCACCACATTGCCATCGCTCGAATCAACGCCAGACGCTGTTACTGTTCTGACCGGAGCAGAAGGGGGCTTGAGCGAGCAGGAACTTGAATTGGTGAAATCGAAAGAATTCAAACCTGTATCGATGGGGCAACGAGTGCTGCGCGCGGACACGGCACCATTGATTATGATGGCACTGATCCAGCACAAGTGGGGCGATTTATGACCCGTTCCGAGGTGTTATGCGTAGGAAACTTCGCGAATGCGTTCTTCTATGAAGTCAAGATCAGGAATTGATACAGGTTCTTCCTGAAACGTCACCTTCATCAACTCAGTCTCTTCAGCCGGATCTTCCCTTTCGAACAGTTGTTCCGATCCCACCTGAACCGCTCGAGGTGGCGTTTGAGCCACCAGGGCAAACCAGGCAAGCTCATCTGTACCACCCAAAGCTCGCAACACAACCAGACTCGCCGAGGAAACGCTGGCCAGAGAAAAACTCGCTCTGGTAACGGATAACATCTCAAAGGATACCACCGGCACCTGAACACCACGCCATCCAAGTACGCCCAAAAACCAGTCGGGTGTATCCTGCACACGCTGCAACGGCTCGTAAGGAATAATTTCCGCGACGGTGGTCCCGGGAACCAGCAACTCGCGCTTCTGCAGCGAAATAATGTAAGCCGCCAATTCGTTGTCAGATTCTATCGACGCCATTGTTCCTTCCATTACCCGGCCAGTACTTCTTCGATTGTTTTCAACAGGTTGGCTTCCTGAAACGGCTTGCCGAGGTAACTGTTGACGCCGAGTTCCATCGCTTGCTGTTTGTGTTTCTCACCCGTGCGGGACGTAATCATGATGACCGGTAGATCCTTGAGGCGCTCATCGCGCCTGATGGTTCGCAGGACTTCGAATCCATCCATTCGAGGCATTTCGATATCAAGCAACATGACGTCCGGATACATGTCCTGGAGATAGTTTACAGCTTCCACTCCATCCTTGGCCGTGGTGACTTCCCACCCTTGCCGCTCCATCAGCCGTGATGTGACCTTCCGCACCGTCACGGAATCGTCAACAATCATTACAGTACGCACCGCGATCTCGGGTTGCGGCATCTCGACCGGCGCCTTCACCTTCAGGACCGAGGCCTCGCTCCGGACCAACGCCATGACATCCAGAATCACCACGACACTGCCATCTCCGAGAACGGTTGCGCCCGATACTCCGGGCACATCATTGAAGCGGGGACCGAGCGCCTTGACTACCACTTCCCGGCTACCTATCACCTGGTCAACCTGCAGTGCGACAGTATTGTCACCACTCCTTGCCAAAAGTACCGGCAAGGGAGAAAGCTGGCCTGTCAGATTAGGCACTTCGGATTTGTTTAATAACTTGCCCATATACGACAACTTATACGGTTGACCCGCGTATTCGAATATCGGCGCGTCCGGCTGATAGTAAGCTTCAAGTTCATATGGACTGACTCGAACGATGCCTTCGATGGTATTAAGAGGTATTGCATAGGACTCCTCACCCACAACAACCATCAGCGCCCGGTTAATCGAGACCGTAAAAGGTAACCTCACTGTAAACTCGGTGCCCACTCCCCAGGTTGAATCGATAGTCAGAGACCCACCCAGTTGCTTGAGCTCACTGTCAACGACATCCATTCCCACGCCCCGCCCGGAGATTTGCGTCACCTTCTTGGCCGTGCTGAGTCCCGCATGCATTATGAACTGCATTACATCATGATCGGAAAGTTCAGAATCCTCAGTCATCAGACCACGCTCGATAGCCTTGGACTTGAGGGATTCTACATTTATACCCGCTCCGTCATCGCTTATATTAAGGACAACAAAGGCACCCTCCCGGGAAAGTTTGAGACTGATCCGGCCTGTTTCCGGTTTGTTGGCCGCCTTTCGCTCTTCCTTGCTTTCGATGCCATGGTCAACCGCATTTCTCAGCATATGCTCCAACGGCGCGACAATTCGCTCCAGTACGGTTCTGTCCAACTCTCCTTCCACGTTATATGCATCGAACCTGACGGATTTGCCGGTCTCATTGCTCATTTGCCTAACGATTCTACGCAACCGCGGAATTAGCCTTGCAAAAGGCACCATGGTCGTTCTGGTCAGACCTTCCTGAAGCTCGCTACTGATCCTTGCTTGCTGATGTAACAAGGTCTCGGCATCACGTGACTTGTTGGTCAGTGTATCTTTCAGGTCCAGCATGTCGGAGGCGCTTTCCGACAAGACCCGTGATATCTCTTGAAGCACCGTGTAACGATCCATCTCCAGTTCATCGAAGGGGGAGTCGCCATCTCCATCACTTTGGGTGCGATACAAGGATTGCCTGGTTTCAGTTTCGATTTCCAGCCGGCGCACCTGATCCCGGATGCGGTAAATGGTCTGCTCCATTTCTCCAAGTGCCTCGCCAAAATCTGATATTTGCTGCTCGACACGCCCTCGGGTAATACTGGATTCACCCACCAGACTGATCAGGTCATCCAGCAAATCAGCCGATACCCGCACCACTTCCTGGGACTGAACCACTTTCGCGGGTTCACTTGCCGCTTCCGCCTCATCTCCCCCGGCTTCCGACTGCTCGGCTTCGGCCGCTTCTTCTACGGTATCGCCGTCCGGCTCGTCAGCCACGGGCGCCGCAGGGGTAGTAGCCGCGGCGCCAGGCTCCACCGCTGTTCTGAGAGAAGCCAATTCATCTTCACTCGCGTTTCCGGCGGCCAACTTTTTGTAAATCTCGATGCGTCGGATAATCTCATCCTGCCGCTGATTCAGTAAGGAAAAGAACTGATCATTCAGGGATGGAGGGTTTTGTTGAATACCAATCAACCAGGTCTCAAAGTTATGCGTATATTCTCCCAGGCTGGCCAGGCCCGCCAGACGTGAACTTCCCTTTAGTGTGTGCAGATAACGCAACAGGTAATCGAGATGTTCCGATGAGCCGGTATCGTTACTCCAGTCCACAATACTCTGATCGATACTTTCGAGCAGCTCTTCGGCCTCCTCCATGAATATTGGCAGAACATCCTCATCCACCTGATCCTCGGGTAACTCAACGACCCCCGCCTCGGCAGGTTCCTGCGCACTGTCAGGTTGCTCTGTTCGCTCCGCCGTCTCTTCAATGTCTGTGTCTGCGTCGCTGGTTCCTTCGATTCTGCGCCTGTATTGGCTCAACAAGTCCTGGCGTGGCTCGGCACTATTGTGTTGTTTGATCTGTTCAAGTTGTTCTATCAGAGCCTGAGTGCCAATTTCGAACAGATCGACATCGGCCTCCCGGGGCGAGAGTTGGCCGCTTTTGAGGGCTTCACACAAACTGACCATTTCATCCAGCAATGTGGTTAACCCGCCGGCCTCACGCGATTCAGCGGTTGTCTTCAGGAGAGACAGATGCTGACCGATATCTTCAAGGGGCTTCAGGTTGTTCTGATCGCTCCGCCAATTCTGGATCGCCGCATCCAGATTGCGGATTCCATCCCGGCAATCTTCCAGAAAGTATTGTTCCTCCTTACCGGTTTCCACAATACCGGCATAGACATCGTTCAACTGGTCGAGCACTTCGGGAACCGGCGTAATATCCTGACCTGAAGCAATCTGATCCAACACGAGGAGCAACGATTCGTGGGTCAGCGTGAGTGTCTTCGTGACCTCGGGATCGGGTTGACTCTCCAGATGTTCATATACGGCCAGCATACTTTCCGCCAGGTTAAGTAAATCCTGGTAGTCAAGCGTTTCCGCCTGTTCTTTTATCTGCCGCAGTTCGGCAACGATCGTTTCAATGCGCGAAACATCCCAGGTATCCAGAATATCAGCGGAATTTGACAACTCTCGTATCTCTTCAAAGTCGAATCGATACTTGTGCGCAACTTCATCTTTTCTATTGAGTAAAGACTGCGCACTCTGGGCAAATTCGTCGAGGTCAGGGTGCGTTTGCCTGAAATTACCAAGATCACTTAATACCTGATCGATCACTCGGACGCCTTGTTCGACCAATCGCACGAAATCGTCATCCGGGGTTCCGCCCTGATCACGTACGTGGCCGGCAAGCGTCTCGAGGGGTGCGGCAACGCGTGCCACCGTGTCTATACCCGCCATCGCGGCACTTCCTTTCAGCGTATGAAACGAAGCGACCACATCCCACTCTACGTGAGCTGGCTGCTCGATAAATAATTTGACATTATGGAGTGAATCCCTCGCCTCACTGACAAATATTTCATCCAACTCGGGGTCTTCTGCTGTATCGGCTTCTTCTGGCTCACCTGTCTCCTGGACGTCCTCAACTTCCTGGAGTTCCATTTCGTCCAACTCCATGTCCTCAGATATCGCATCTTCAATGAGCTCCGTTTCGGCGTATTCGGTCTTCCCCGTCTCCTGTGTGCCAAGGGCATCGGCTCGCTTCACCAGGTCGTCTACATCCAGATCTTCCTGTGCGCCGCGCTTGAACGCATCGACGCCTTCGGGAATTTTGTTGATCACTTCACTGACCAGGGTTACTGCCTCCGGGCCAGGCTCAACCGTATTGTCGAGCACCTTGTTGAGTAAATTCTCAACGGACCAGGCAAGCTCTCCCATTGCTGTGGCACCCACCATCCTGCCGCTTCCCTTCAGCGTATGGAATGCACGACGTATTTCCCCAAGGGCTTCGATGTTTCCGGTGTCGTCCCGCCATCGGGGAAATTGCTCGTTGATCGTGCTCAACACTTCGTCGACTTCCTCGATGAATATTTCCGCGACTTCATCATCGACATCGGTACCAACGTCTACCGCCAGAACTTCTTGATCCGGTGACTCGTCGTCTTCTTCCGGCGGGGACGCCTCATCAGGCATTGCAGCTTCATCAGAACCCGGAGGCTGATCATCGCCCTCTGGCTCGGTCGTCACCTCATCCTCTAACAGAGGTACCGCTTCAGTCACCTCGTCGGTGATTTCCTCTTCTTTCGGTTCCGCCTCGATCAATCCGGCACGTGCATCTGCGGCAACTTGATCCACATCAAGCCCAAGTTTTTTGATCGCAGCTTCCGCAACCTCGATCATTTGCAGGTACGGGTCACTGCTACTCTCTATCAAACGCTCAAGGTAATAATCGATACTCGTAATGGCATCCGCCAGATCATCCATTTCAGAAAGGTCAGGCGAGTGCTCGCCCTTGAGCAACTTGTCATCGATGTAATGGGCACAAGCCAACAAGACGTCTGCGGCGCGCTCCTGATTGCAAATCTGCAGACCGCCTCTCAACACTTTCAGATCCTGCGGCAACTCCTCGATCTTGCTTTGATCCCAGCTGGAAGACATAAATTCCACAATCGCATCCCTGCATCCGGCGAGGCCATTCCTTGTTTCTCGAATAACCGAGGCCTGAGCCTGATCCAGGTCTCCAAAGTCATTTGAATCAGAGTCGTCCCCATCACCCGACATGGAGCGCAAGAGCGATTCGATATGCAGTAACGCCCCGGCCACATTCAACAGCGTTTCTTCGTCCGGTACTTCTCCCGACTCTCCAATACTGCGAATGACCTGAACCTGTTGCTCGATATTTTCCTGATGCGTCGCCAGCCCAACGACAGACATGGTGCCGGAGATCTGCTCCAACATGGGTAGAAGCTCTATAAGGTCTTTCTGATTCCTGTCACTGGAACGTACATACAAATCGAGTTTATCTATTATCGATGTTAATTCGTCATTCAGTATTCTCGCGACAGTCGCCAGCGTTTCATCGTCGGGTCCCGATGAAACATAGCCTGGTTCCTCCGGCGCAGACGCGTCGCTACGATACAGCTGTCGTAATACCTTTATTCTGGAAGTCTCTCGTGTAGACCGGAAGACATATTCGACAAGCGCTGCACCAATCTCCTCGGAGACCGGGTCATTCAATGCCGCAATTCCACCCTCAGCAAGCCGTTTCAATTCCTTGTCTACCTGCTTGAGCGCGTTCAGCACACGGGTCTCGAACTTGATGCCTCCAATCGCTATCGCTTCCACCACAGCTACAACGACCTGAGAAAGATATCCAACCGGAGAGCGTCCGCAGAGCTTCTCCAGATTGGCAAAGATCCTGGCCATAAGGTTGAGATTTTCTTTGGGGTTCTGGCGTTTGATGATCGCGGCAAATGCCTGATGATAACGTCGCCGTAACTTTTGTACCTGGATACTACCGTCTTTCTCCTCGAACGCCTTAATGGTGTTGTTATCCGGTGGACTGCTTAACAAGGTCAGGTTGGGACCGCTCTCTTTGGCCTCTGTTCCGTCATCCTGGGCGTCCGGCCGCGGCACACGTTCAACACCTCTGGCAACCCGAAGTTCGTTAACCGTCGGTATTACGAGCTCGGTACGATCCTCTTGCTCTCGGTGAATACGATCCAGGTGACCCGACATCTGCAATATGGATTGCATTAATATTTCCTGCGCGCGTCGCACATCAGGCACGGTGTTATTCATTAATGCCTGAGCCATAGTCTCCATTTCTTCAGCAAGTTGAACCGGACCAGCCAGCTCAACCATCTTCAGCGTTCCGTGAATCTGGTGGATCGAAGTCAGGCAGCTTCGCATACTACTGGTATCATCCGGCGTCTGGGCCACCGCCTCCAGTGCTTGCTGAGCCTGTTCGAGCGTCTGCGATATCTCATCCCTGATCCAGTCAAGCGCTACGAAGTCCTGAGTCGCACTCATAGTTTTTCCATTTTAGTCGATAAACAACGATATAAATGTCATTGTTGGCCCGTCACTCCGGCAACTTGAAGCCGGTTACCGAGGAACGCAGCTCATTCGTCATTTCAGCCAACTCTCCAACGGCCGTCGCCGTCGCTCGTGTGCCATCGGTCGTCTTCGAGGTGATCTCCTGAATACTACTCATGGTATTCGACATGTTTCCCGCAGATTCTGCCTGCTGTCTGGCAGCCTCGGATATATTCTCAATTATTTCCGCCAGAGATTTCGACACGCCCTCAATCTCACCAAGCGCAACACCGGCATCCTCAGCCAGCCGCGTTCCCTGAACGACCTCCGAGGTGGTGTGTTCCATGGAGGTGACCGCCTCGTTGGTATCGCTCTGGATAGTTTTAACCAGGGCGGAAATCTGTTTGGCTGCCGCTCCGGAGCGTTCCGCAAGACGCTGAACTTCGTCTGCCACAACCGCGAAACCCTTGCCGGCATCCCCGGCCATCGACGCCTGAATCGCCGCATTAAGAGAGAGAATATTCGTCTGATCCGCTATATCATTAATAAGGGAAACAATATCACCGATTTCCTGCGAACTTTCTCCCAGACGTTTAATCCTTTTAGAGGTCTCCTGGATCTGACCTCTAATCTTGTCCATTCCATCAATGGTGTTATTGACCACCTCCGCACCCTTGTTGGCTATATCCACGGATTTGCCTGCCACCGACGAGGACTCGGCCGCATCATGCGTGACCCGGTCAATGGATACTGTCATGTCGTTTACCGATTTTGACACGTCGGCAATTTCACGTGCCTGCCTTTCCGATGCTTCCGACAATTCGCTCACTGACTTTTTGGTTTGATTGGCGGCCGCGGAAACCCGTTCGGATGTTTCATTAATCTTGGAGACAAGAGCACGCATCTGGTCAATTGAAAAGTTGATGGAATCCGCAATCGCACCCGTAAAGCTCTCCGTCACCGTGGCCTGAACCCGAAGATCACCGTCAGCCAGATCGGCAAGCTCATCCAGCAGCTGCAAGATAGCTGCCTGATTTTCCTCATTCTGCCTGGCGGTTTCTCTTAAATTCCTGTTTGCTTCGCGATAAGCCAGGACGCCAATGATCAAAACCACAAGAAATGCGCTACCCCCAAAGATGACGGTCAATATCGGCGAACCCGGATCAAGCCGAGCTAATGAATCATATTCTCCAAAGAATGCATTCACTACAAACCCGGTCACCAATAGCGACAAGACTGCAACCATTACTGCTATCAGAGGATTCCGGATCACACTTCCAATCCCGCTCGGTTTATCTGCCATCACCCTTGTCCTTCCATCGGCTTAATCAATTGTGTTTAGCTTTTCAAACTCGGGGTGACCTGCGAAGGCCGACAGATCTATAATCGGCCACGTTGCACCTCCTGTTTTATAACTGCCCCCTGTAAATGGTCTAAACATTTCCGGGAGATCCTCAGTTTCCTTGTAATAGCTATCGCTCGGAAAGTGTTGCATACCAAGGGATGCGTCCACAACGAAACCGAGATACAACTCGTCTTCCTCAAAGGCCAATATGCGTCTTTGTGCCCTGGGCAGTCGGGAACGTTCACCAAAAAAAACGGCAAGATCGATAATGACCATGAGCCGACCTCTTATATTCGCAATGCCCAATACGAAGTTTTTCACGCCGGGGACTCTCGTAGCCGATGGGACGCGCATAAGCTCGGCTACCTCGTCCATGGATACTACAAAACCTTGTCCCAGCAAACTGAAGCCAATACCCGTCCAGTGAGTATGAGCACTTTCGCGCGGCGGTAATTCCCGATACACGGCCTCGCCCCGCTCGGAAAGGCTTACCAAAGTTTCGTATGGGTTGCTCGTATTCAAAGCACACTTTCCATTATGGATACCAGATCTCGTTGCTCCACCGGCTTGGTGACATAAGCATGCGCCCCCTGACGTTCACCCCAAACCTTGTCAGTCTCCTGATCCTTGCTGCTGACGATAATGACGGGAATGTGGCTGGTTTCCGGGGTATGGCATATAAGACGGGTCGCCTGGAACCCGTTCATATCCGGCATAACAATGTCCATCAGAATTACGTCGGGGCGCTCAGCTTTCGCCATGGCTACCCCGTCGCGCCCGTTCTCAGCTGTGATGACCTCATGTCCCATGGCAACCAACCAGTCCCTGAACTGGAACAGCTCCGTCGGCGAATCATCAACTACCAGTACTTTTGCCATCAAATAACTCCTGACTGGTCAACCCTTATTCGGGTATTTTGACGTGATCTTTAATGGCCCCTAAAAGTTCATCCTTGCTGAATGGCTTCGTCAGATACTGGTCTGAACCTACAATTCTTCCCTTCGCCCGGTCGAAAAGACCGTCCTTGCTTGACAACATGATGACGGGCGTCGTTTTAAATGCACTATTATTCTTTATCAGCGCGCAGGTTTGATACCCGTCAAGCCTTGGCATCATAATATCGATAAAAATTATCGACGGGCGCGTATCCGCGATCTTCGACAAAGCGTCAAAGCCATCGGTTGCCGTGGTGACCTCGCACCCTGCTTTTACCAAAAGACTCTCGGCAGTTCGCCTGATGGTTTTGCTGTCATCCACAACCATCACCTTGATACCTTCAAAGTTATCTGCCATAGCCCCCGCCCTTGAATCCGCCTTGATTATCCGGGTTATCAGGAATTGATATTGCCGTCGGTGCGTTACATTGCTTTTTGTAACACAGTTGTCAGCCTCAATCCATAAGTACCCGCAAAGTAAGGGAATTCCATCACAAATTCGGGCTGGTGGTTTACAATCCGGAAATGAGTTCAAGAAACCGGCTGGCCCGGCGTCCCAACCATAATAATTCTGATTGGTACGGACACGCTCAGTTGACAGTTATCCGGTATCACAGGTGGCAAACCACATGCATGATGCCCTGATTTGAGAGGGACAACACATTGACTAAAAAACTGGGAGTGGTGATGGATCCCATCGGATCCATCAACCCCAAAAAGGACAGTACGCTGGCAATGCTATTGGCAGCCAGGGCCAGGGGTTGGATCCTGCACTATATGGGCCTCGAGAGTTTGTTCGTCATGGACGGCGAATTGCATGCTCACCAGCGAGAACTTGAAGTGGCAGACGATCCGAAAGACTGGTTCACGCTGGGTCCAGTGAAGACCGGCCCTGTGTCTGACCTGAACGGCATACTCATGCGAAAGGACCCGCCTTTCAATATGGCGTACATCTATTCGACTTATTTTCTCGAAATCGCGGAGGCCGCCGGCACGCCCGTATTCAATCGTCCTGGCAGTATTCGTGACTGTAATGAGAAATTATTTGCCTTGCACTTTCCCGAATGCTGTCCTCCACACGTGGTCACTTGCGATCCGGAGGTCCTGAAGGACTTTTACCGACAACACCAGGACGTTATTTACAAGCCTCTGGACGGCATGGGCGGTGCCTCAATTTTTCGTGTAGCACCTGGCGATCCTAACGTCACGGTGATCATTGAGACCCTGACCGACTATGGCCAACGCCATATTATGGCGCAAAAATATCTCCCGGAAATCAAACAGGGAGATACCCGAATTTTGCTGATCAATGGCAAACCTGTTCCTTACGGGCTGGCCCGAGTACCGGCAAAGGGCGAGACCAGGGGCAATCTCGCCGCCGGTGCCGAAGGTGTCGGGCGGGAATTGACCACTCGTGACTGGTGGCTTTGCGAACAAATAAGCCCCACTTTGGTCGAAAAAGGACTGGATTTCGTTGGTATCGACGTCATTGGAGAATATCTCACGGAGATCAATGTGACCTGCCCGACTTGTATCCGGGAACTTGACCGCGCTTTTAACCTGGATATCGCGGGCGACTATATGGACTTTGTAGAAACCAGGCTAACTTGAAACATGGTGGTTTGACCTGATGGCAGTCGCCGACGCGTCAGTTCCCGAGCTCCCGGTCATCACACCGGCCGACCGGCTCACTTTTACCGCTTTTCTGGCCATTGCCCTCCATGCGGCGTTGATTTTTGGTGTTTCCTTCACCTATTTGGAATCCCGATCCTCAAGTCAGACCATGGAAGTCACGCTCGCGCAACACGAAACGGACAGGGCACCGGACGACGTCGATTTTCTTGCCCAGGCGAATCAACAGGGCAGTGGTACTCTGGAAGAAGCGGCCTTGACCACTTCGCCCAATGAATCTGAATTTCAGGATACCGTCGTACAGGAGACCATGCCCGAGGAATTGCCTCGGCCGGTCGCCGAGACAAAACCTGAAGTAGATCCCGTACTGACCAGCGCCGAGTCGTCGACGCGCAAGGCCCTGCAAGACGATCAAAAGCAGACTGAGTCGGAACAGCCAAAGGACAACCAACAGAAGTCGCTGCGCGAACGAAGCCTGGAAATTGCCAGCCTCGAGGCGCGGCTCGACCGTAAGCGGCAGATGTACGCGAAACGCCCAAGAATCAAACGCCTGACCAGTCTATCGACCGCATCCAGTGTTGACGCCAACTACCTCAACTCCTGGCGGCGAAAAATCGAAAAAATCGGCAATCTCAATTATCCGCGCGAAGCGAGTCGTCGAAACATCTATGGCAACCTGCGACTGATGGTGGCCATCCTGCCGGATGGCTCTCTCAAGGAGGTTGAGCTTCTCGAATCGTCGGGGTATGAAGTCCTCGATAACGCCGCGATTCGAATCGTGAAGTTGTCCGCCCCGTTTCCTCCCTTTCCGGATGAGTTACGGCAAACCACTGACATTCTGGAAATTATTCGCACCTGGCAATTTCGTGAGAACAGCTCACTCCGGAGTTACGCTCAATAGTGCGCGTACGGGCATCATCCGGCTAAAATGAGACGGTAGACCTTATCTCCTGACAAAGTAACTTATGAGCGAGCAACAGCCTGAGACCTTCCGCAACCAGTTTTTGATCGCACTGCCAACACTGGAGAGCGACTACTTCCACAATTCCGTTAGTCTGATCATCGACCATAATACGGAGGGAGCCTTCGGCCTGATGATTAACCGACAGGTGGACGTGACGCTGGCGGAACTGTTTCCGGATATGGCCGACCAGGATTTTACCCATGCGAACTGCCCTGTACTGGAAGGAGGACCGGTACAACAAGACAGAGTATTTTTTCTACACGACGCTTCCCGGGAATATCAATCCACATTCAAGGTCAGCGATGAAATCTACCTGAGTACATCCATGGACCTGCTTGAGGACATTTCAAAAGGCTCGGGCCCTGCAAGGATACTTGCCTTACTGGGGTATGCCGGATGGGGTGAGGGGCAGCTGGAGCATGAGCTGGGGGAAAACGTGTGGTTGCTCTCGCCGGCCAGCGCGCGAATCGTATTCGACGTCCCCTATCAAGACAGGCCGTCGGAGGCCGCGGGGTTGCTGGGCGTAGACCTCAATCTGATTTCCACCTCTGCCGGGCATGGATAATGCCAGATAATGCGCCCGGGGCCTCGGAAGGTCTGGTCATGGGCTTCGATTTCGGCACACGGAGAATCGGCATTGCCGTTGGCCAGAAATTGACGGGTACCGCCACGGCGGTGGCGACCATCTATGCCCGGGACGGTACCCCGGACTGGGCCGAAATCGAGCAAATTGTGGACGAATGGGAGCCGGGATTGTTCGTGGTGGGGCTGCCTCTGAATATGGACGATACGGAAAGCGACATGAGTCTGCGAGCGACTAAATTTGCCCGGCGGCTCAGTGGTCGATTCAATATCCCTTATGTCACCATGGACGAAAGGCTGAGCAGCTTCGAGGCCGCGGAGCACGAGGCGGACGGAGATGAAATTGACAGTATGGCCGCCCGGCTTATCCTGGAAACCTGGCTGAATTCCTGACGGGCATTATTCATGAACACTGAAGTCTGGTGGAGGACGGGTCCCTCGCTTTCGCGAGGGCAAGCTCTGTCAGGCGAACTTGCTTTTATTTTTGCCAGCTCCACCCATCCCCCAGTGGGTCCCTTCCGCTGGCAAAAATAAAAGCAAGTCCACCTGCCACCCGTCCGCACGCCGGATGATCGTTCATGAATAATCCACGTTATCGGCGTCTGTCGTCGTCCTCGCTCGCTTCCAGAGAAAATGACTGCGCGGTTTCGCTGGCACCTGTGGTGTCTCCGGACAACTTGATCATCAAGCGCAGATCGTTGGGGGAGTCAGCCGAGGCCAGCGCCGCGTCATAGCTGATCTCGCCGTCCTTGTAGAGCTTGAACAGGGCCTGATCGAAGGTCTGCATGCCGGCCTCGGTCCCTTTCTCCATAATTTCCTTGAGGGCGAAGACCTCTCCCTTTTTAATCGTGTCAGACACCAGCGGCGTATTGATCAACACCTCGATCGCGGCCCGTCGGCCCGTACCGTCAATAGTCGGTATCAGTTGCTGAGCCACCATACCTCGCAGGTTGAGGGACAGGTCCATCCACACCTGATGGTGCCGATCCGCGGGGAAGAAGTTGATGATGCGATCCAGGGCCTGATTGGCGTTATTCGCATGCATTGTCGCAAGACACAGGTGGCCGGTTTCGGCAAACGTCACAGCATATTCCATGGTTTCCCGCGTTCGTACCTCACCGACCATAATAACATCCGGCGCCTGCCTGAGCGTATTCTTAAGGGCCACTTCGAAGCTCGGCGTATCCACGCCCACTTCCCGCTGTGTCACCATGCAACCTCTATGCTCGTGAATGTACTCGATGGGATCCTCGATCGTAATGATGTGGCCTTTGCTATGTTCATTACGATGTCCAATCATCGCCGCAAGGGACGTAGATTTACCCGTACCCGTGGCGCCAACGAAAATAATCAGCCCACGCTTGGTCATGGCCAGCTTGTTAATGATCTCCGGTAACCCCAGCTCTTCCGTGGAGGGAATATGCGCCTCGATACGCCTTAACACCATCCCGGCGAAGTTACGCTGATAAAAAGCACTGACCCGGAATCGCCCCGCTATTGATGAGTGAATGGCGAAGTTGCATTCGCGCTCCGATTCGAATTCCTGTACCTGAGATTCGTTCATGGTGCTGTGCACCATTTCCCGTGCCTGCTCCGGGGTCAGCGCAGTTTTGGAAAGCGGGGTCATGCGACCGCTAATCTTGACGGAAGGCGGCAGGCCCGCGGTAATGAACAGGTCAGACGCGCCCTGTTCGACAACTACTTTCAATAACTTGTCAAAATCAATCATTTGGTTGTTTGTATCCAGCTATTACTTAAAGTCCTCGGGTAACTTGGCTTTCTCCCGTGCCTGCTCCCTGGTGATCAGGTTCTTTTGCACCAGCTCTTTCAGGTTCTGATCGAGGGTCTTCATGCCGAGTTGGCCGCCGGTTTGAATTGCCGAGTACATCTGGGCAACCTTGTCCTCCCGAATGAGATTTCGAATGGCCGCCGTACAGAGCATGATTTCATGAGCGGCAATTCGGCCCCCGCCGACCTTTTTAAGCAACGTCTGGGATACAACGGCAGCCAGCGATTCCGACAGCATGGACCTGACCATGGACTTTTCCGCAGCCGGGAATACGTCAATCACCCGGTCGATAGTCTTTGCCGCTGATGAGGTATGCAGCGTGCCAAAAACCATGTGGCCGGTTTCCGCCGCCTCGAGAGCAAGTCGTATGGTTTCCAGGTCGCGCATCTCGCCCACCAGAATAATATCCGGGTCTTCCCGCAGTGCTGATCGAAGCGCTTCGCTAAAACCCAGGGTATCGCGATGGACTTCCCGCTGATTCACCAGGCATTTCTTGCTTTCGTGGACAAATTCAATGGGATCTTCAACCGTGAGGATATGCTGGTAACGCGTGTCATTGATGTAGTCGATCATGGCGGCCAGGGTTGTACTCTTACCGGAACCCGTTGGGCCAGTGACGGTAATCAGGCCTCTCGGGGTCTCGGCGATACCATGAAAGACGTCGCCCATACCCAGATCTTCCATGGTCAGTACCTTCGCAGGAATGGTCCTGAATACACCCCCGGCGCCCCGATTATGGTTATACGCGTTGACCCGGAAGCGAGCGACCCCCGGGACTTCAAAGGAAAAGTCGGTTTCGAAGAACTCTTCGTAGTCCTTGCGCTGCTTGTCGTTCATTATTTCGTAGATCAGCGAGTGGACCTCTTTGTGGTCCAGTGCGGGCAGGTTTATTCGCCTGATGTCACCGTCCACCCTGATCATGGGCGGCAGACCAGCAGACAAGTGTAAATCCGAGGCGCCCTGTTTCTCACTGAAGGCGAGAAGTTCTGTAATATCCATCGCTGTGTAACCCTTGGTCTTTTATTTGCGTTCTTCGAATAGCCTGCAAGCTAATATTATTATTCAATTCGACAATAAACCACTCCGATAAGACAATAAAGTCCCTTTGAACCCTTAACAAGACTGAGAGTGATGTGACCCGGGAGCAGATAACGGAAAACCTGGCCGATGTCAGGCGACTGATTGTCATGGCCTGCGAGAAATTTGGCCGTGACCCGAAAACGGTACAGCTGTTGGCCGTATCCAAGACCAAGCCCGTGGACATGATAAGGACGGCGATCGAGGCCGGACAACATGAATTTGGCGAGAGCTATCTTCAGGAGGCATTGGACAAAATAACCATCATCGGTACCGAGCAGGCACACTGGCATTACATTGGCGCAATTCAGTCTAATAAAACCCGTGCGATTGCAGAAAATTTCAGTTGGGTTCACACGATCGCAAGTCCCAAGGTGGCCAGAAGGCTGAGTGAACAGGCCCCGGCTGCCCTTAACACGCTTGTTCAGGTCAACATCAGTGGTGAGAGCAGCAAAGCAGGGGTCGCACCCGCAGAATTACCATCACTGATAGAATCGCTGATGCCGTTCGATAACATTATACTACGCGGCTTGATGACATTGCCGGCACCCGCGGAAAATTTTGAGAAGCAGCGAGTGCCGTTTCGGCAATTGCGAGAACATTTCGAGGCCATACAAAGAGAGTTTGGCCAGGATCTCCAGGCGTTCGATCAATTGTCCATGGGTATGACAGCGGACCTTGAAGCAGCCATCGCAGAGGGCACAACATGGCTGCGAATAGGTACCGCTATTTTCGGTGAACGCACAACATAAGCAGGAATTCGCGATGAAAGACACCAGAATCTCGTTTCTCGGCGGCGGCAACATTGCCCAGGCGATTGTTGGCGGTCTGCTGGAAAACGGCGTACCGTCACAATCCATCACGGTGGCCGACCCGGCTCCGGAACAGCTGCAACGCCTTGCGTCAATCAACGTTAACACGACCACTGACAATCTCGAGGCAGCCGCGAACAGTGAGCTTCTAGTCGTCTGCGTCAAGCCTGACGTTGTTGGCAAGCTGGTCAAAGAAATTGCGGCCACTGTCAAGAACAAGCTGATTATCAGCGTCGCGGCCGGTATAACAACCGAATTCATTGCGGGCAACCTCGAGCCCCACGCTGCCATCGTCCGTTGTATGCCGAACACACCCGCACTCGTACAATGCGGCATGACTGGATTGTTTGCGAACGAACATGTGTCACCGAGTGAAAAAGAGCTGGCTGAGTATGTTGCCTCGGCAATTGGAGCATACATCTGGTTTGACGACGAATCAGACCTGGATGCCGTCACCGCAATCTCCGGCAGCGGCCCCGCTTACTTCTTCTATGTCATGGAAGCGATGGAAGAAGCGGGCAGGAAACTGGATCTGCCAGCGGATGTCGTCCATAAGCTGGTTACGCAAACAGCGCTGGGTGCCGCGAAAATGGCGATAGCGAGTGATGATTCGCCGGGGGAATTGCGGCGCAAGGTCACATCTGCTGGCGGCACGACTCAAGCCGCACTCGATGAACTTCAGGAGCAGGATCTGGTCACTACATTTGAAATGGCAATCAAGGCGGCGTGGCAACGATCCAAATCGCTATCGGGGACCTGACGGGATCCCTGATTTCGTTATAATGACTGGCAAATACGCACACGTACATTCACCGGGGTTTTATTTTTATGGCTGACAATTTTGCGACAGCTGGCGTCTACCTGATACAAACGTTTTTCGGACTCTATTTGATCCTGGTGATGTTGCGGTTTCTGATGCAGATCGCGAGAGCTGACTACTACAATCCCCTTTGCCAGGCAATCGTCAAAATAACAGATCCGCCCATAGTCCCGTTAAAACGCATGATGCCAACGGTGAGGGGGGTCGATTTCGCCACACTGACCGTCGCTCTGATCGTTCAATTGATTACCATTATGCTGGTCATGATGTTGCAGGGTTACCCGGTATTCAGCCCCGTATACATCCCCTGGACATTGCTGGGGATCTTTGGACTGATATTCGATATTTACTTCTTTGCACTCATTATTATGGTGATTGCGTCCTGGATCGCCCCCTTCTCCACCCACCCTGCGCTTATTCTGGTTCGTCAGATAACCGAACCTGTCTGCGCGCCGGCACGTGCACTGCTACCGCCAATGGGCGGGATAGATTTTTCCATTATCCTGGTGTTTGTTGCTATTACCATCATCGACAACATTCTTGTTGTTCGCCCGCTGGCGCAGATGCTCGGGGTTCCCAGAGGATTAATACTCGGGATCTGAGCGGCATGAATAACCGTCTCGCCGGTGTCGTTGTCCTGGTAGTTGCTTCCTTGCCCGCCTATGGGGAGCAATCCATAAGCTGGCGAAACTACGTTATCCATTACACGGCCTTTGAAAGCACCCTGATTCCAGAAGAAGTTGCTGCCGCAAACGGCGTTGTGCGATCCAGCAATCGGCTTGTTACCAATATCGTCATCAAGCAGAAAAATCGGAACGAAACCGTTCCAGCAAAGGTCGAAGGAACCGTCACCAACCTGCTTAACCAGACATCCGAGCTGACATTTCGTGAAGTAAACGAACGCGATGCAGTTTATTATCTGGCCAGTCAAGTGGTCGATGAACAAGACACTTTACGATTCAATGTCAAAATCCGCCCGACAGGGGAAGACGAAGTCTACTCTCTCGAGTTTATAAGAACCTGGAATTAACGCCATCGACGCTGAAATGGATATTGTGCTTGCAACCGCCAACGAAAATAAACTGTCGGAGATGAAGGCACTGCTGCCCGCGCGATTCAATCTTGTTTCTCAACGTTCACTCGGCGTGAACGAGGCAAACGAAACCGGCCTGTCATTCGTTGAAAACGCTATTATTAAAGCGCGTCACGCGACCAGCGCGTCCGGTCTGCCTGCGATCGCGGATGACTCGGGACTCGAAGTAGATTATCTAAGTGGTGCCCCCGGGATTTATTCGTCCCGGTACGCAGGCGCGGATGCCACCGATGCCGAGAACAATGAAAAACTGCTGAAGGATATGCAAACCGCGTCAGCACCACATCGAAGAGCGCGGTTCAGGTGTGTGATCGTTATGATGGAACACGATCGGGATCCGATGCCGACAATTGCTTGCGGCACCTGGGAAGGAGAAATTCTGACCAGCCCCCGCGGCGCTAACGGCTTCGGGTACGATCCACTATTTTACGTCAGCAGCCTGACCAGGACCGTTGCGGAACTGGACCGTGAAACAAAAAACTTGCTGAGTCATCGCGGGCAGGCAATAAGAGAACTGGCCGGGATGCTGTCGCAACACGACAAATAGCTGGCATCGGCCATATATGACAAGATTCAAAATCCGATAGTCATAACTCTGGAGACAAGTCATTCCCACAGGCGGTTTCAAATTTCTGTTGCGGTCTTCCTGGACCGAACAAAAACGCGGTTTCGTTCAGGCAGCCATAGACTACCTGTTGAGCGGCAAAGCCATTTTTATAAATGGCCACCGGCCACCGGCAGGACACACGGTGGCACAGGACTTCGCCGGAATCTGTGTAGCCACATCCAGGAATCCCGAGTGCGATCAATACATATTAGAGCACCTCAATCGCCTGGGTATTCGACATGTACGCGTCGATTACGGATATGACAGCGCCGACAGTCACGTATCCCGACTGCTCAACACGCTACTTGACGAATCATTTCAGGTACTACTCCACCTGGTTCAACCCGAGGAATCAGCCAGGCGTATGAATACCTTCGAAGCACAACAGGAGTGGCGCGACTGGATCTCGCTCACGCTGGACACCTACCAGGACCGGATCGCCACCATCGAAGTCGGCTCGACAATCAATCGTGCCCGTTGGGCGGGCTACACACTTGAGACATTCAGCAAAGCATGGGAAATCGCTTACGAGGAGGCGCGTAAGCGCGAACTGGTTATCGCCGGCCCCAACGTCACTGACTATGAACCGCTTTATACCGTCGGTATGCTTTATCTGCTTGATAAACAAAATCGGTTACCTGATGTATACACCAACAATCTGTTTGTGGAACGGGCTATCCAACCGGAAATATACGATTCGAGCGTATCCAGTCGCGCGCTGGCACCGCTGACCCGATATAACCTGGTAAAAAAAGCCAGGCAGTTGCAGCGAATCGCCGCCCGCCATGGAATTCACCGCGTATGGAACGGTTATGTCACCTGGACATTACGGCGGATCGGACGACGGGTACCTAACGTGGAAGCCAAGCAAGCAGATTATCTGACCCGATACATGGTTTTGCTTGCGGCCTCCGGTGCCATGGAGCGGGTCTACTGGGGTCCACTCATCAGCATCAGGGAGGGACTCATCGACGATCCCCTGAGCCCCAGGCCCAATGAAGAACTGGTCACCTGCTATACCACTGTGTACGGACCCAGCACGCAATATCGTGAGCGACCCGCTTTCCAGGCACTAGGTCAGTTCATCCGGTCGATTCCGGGCTCGCAATATCTTGGACCGCAGGTGTCCCGTGGATGCCTGGAAGCGCACGCCTTTCGTTCCCCTGAACAGCTGATACATGTTGTCTGGACGGCGAACGCAACGGTGGTGGATCTTCGGTCCCTGTACCAACAAAAGGACCTTGATGAGGCGCAAAGCTACACGCTCGAAGGCGAGCCATTTGGCGAGCGACCGGAGGTCGCCACAGAGTCGCCCATCTATCTATGCTGGCCCGCGGAGAAACAGCTCAAAGTCAACGCAGATGCTGCTCCCATAAAGGGACTGTCCATTAATCTGGTGGATATGCGCGGTCAGTATTATCCGGTGCGGGACGGAAACTGGGAAGGTATGATTGTCGCAAGGAGTCGTGCACACGCAGATGCGCTCCTCGCCACCCTGCATCCTGACTGCATTGACGCAATACCACAGGAAAAACTGCTGCGAAAATCCCGGAATGCCATATGGACCATTCAGGACCCATTCGACAGTAGCCGGTTACTGGTCGTCAAACAGCCTGTGAATCTAAGGCCGCACAAAAAAATCATCGAACGGTTCCGGGTTTCGAAGGCGAAGCGAAGCTGGAGCGGGGCGTGCGAACTGCTTCGCCGGGGCATCCAAAGCCCCCTGCCGGTTGCTTACTTTGAACGCGCCAATGGTACCGGATTGACGGAAAACTGGTACCTGTGCGAATTCCATTCCGGGCAGCTATCCGTGCGTTCTTTTTTCACCGCCTATGCTGCGGGTCACACCGAGTTCGAAGGATTTACGCTGGCGGATTTTCTGGCGCAACTGGTTCCGTTTATCGTTTACATGCATGGACGCGGTGTCTATTTTCGAGACCTGTCCAGTGGTAATGTGCTCGTGCAAAATGACGAAGGTGCTTTAAGTTTTTCTTTGATCGATACCGCCCGAGCACGCTTTACCATACTCCCGACCTCCATGCCAAAGCGTATATCCGATCTCAAGCGCATCTGTCACAAACTTCACTGGGAAGGCCGTCTCGTTTTGCTCAACATGTATTTCGAGACGATTGGGCGAACCTTCACGCTGCCTTATCGTGTCCCATTTCACCTGTACGACCTGAAAGCCGCCACCAAACGACTGCTCAGGTAAAATATGATGGACTTGACCCCGCCCCCGCTTGCCGCTTACATCCACTTCCCCTGGTGCGCGAAGAAGTGCCCCTATTGTGATTTCAATTCCCACGAACTCGGCGGGGATCTCCCGGAAACAGATTACATAAAGGCGCTGGAGAGAGATTTGCGCCTTGATCTGGATGATATCCAACAAACAAACATTTCTTCCGTGTTTATGGGTGGTGGCACGCCAAGCCTTTTCTCCCCGGGCGCCATTGCAGATGTATTAGCCATTTTGGATAAAAATATCGCTCTGACCGCGGACGCGGAAATTACAATGGAAGCGAATCCCGGGACGACGGAACGGTATCGTTTCAAGGGTTATGTTGCCGCCGGCGTCAATAGACTTTCCATTGGCGTTCAGAGTTTCAACAACGACCAGCTCAAAGCACTTGGCAGGATTCACGACGCGGACGAGGCAGAGGCGGCCTTCAACGTTGCAAGAACTGAGGGTTTTACCAACGTCAATATTGATCTGATGCACGGTCTTCCCGGACAGTCCGTGGAACTCGCATTAAAAGATCTCGAAAGCGCGATAGCACTGAAACCTGAGCACATCTCCTGGTACCAGCTAACCATTGAGCCGAATACACAGTTTTACAAATTTCCGCCGGAATTACCTGACGAGGATACCCTGTGGGACATCTTCGAACAAGGTACCGAATTATTAACCGCCTCGGGATATATACAGTACGAAATTTCAGCGTATAGCCAACAGGGGAAACAAAGCAGGCACAACCTCAATTACTGGCACTTCGGGGACTATATCGGTATCGGCGCGGGTGCTCACGGCAAGCTGACAAGAAGAGATAACATTATTCGAACCATCAGGACGCGATCTCCCCGGGACTATCTGTCAGAACCCGGTCGAAAGTACCATGTCATCAAACAAGACGATCTTGTAGTGGAATTCCTGATGAATGCGCTGCGCCTGCGGGAAGGATTTTCCATGGCTCAGTTCGAGGCATTCACGGGTCTTCCGGGAACAACATTAAACAGCTTTATTGACAAGGCATGCGCCAAAGAGCTTGTGATCATCGACGAGTCCGCTTCGGAGACACGCATTCAACCCACCATCCGGGGTATGCGATTTCTCAATGACCTGTTGCTCATGGTGGACGACTCCGCTTAATCGGCCATCTTCTTAAAGGCCAGTTCGACTACTTCGTGGCCCAGACGATTGCCGCGCTTCTCGTACTTGGTCAACGGGCGTGCCGGCACAGAGACCGGCTCCAGAGTGCCTGACTCCAGCATCAACGCCCGAATTTCTTCTCCGTAAGGCGCCCAATCAGTCGCTATATGTACCATGCCACCCAACGCCAGACAGTGTTCAATCCGTGTCATAAACTCTCTATTCAACAGTCGTCGTTTGTGATGACGTTTCTTCGGCCACGGATCGGGAAAGAAAATCTGAATTCGGTCCACACTGCGCGCTGCGATCGCACTTTCGAACACTTTTACCGTGTCGGCACAGTACACACGCAAATTGGTAATGCCTTTCTCTGCCGCAAGACGCAACAAATGTCCCACACCCGGACGATACACCTCGACACCGATAAAGTTCATTGCCGCATGCTCTTCGGCCATCTGCAGCAGGGAGTCACCCATGCCGAATCCGATTTCTACTGTCAGAGGGTTTTTGTTGCCGAATTCGGCCACGGGGTCCAGCCGGCCATCTTCGACACTCAGGCCATACTTTGGCCAATTTTCTTCCAGCGCGCGCCTTTGCCCGGTCGTCATTCGACCGGCACGAATCACAAAACTGCGAATCGACGACTTTGGCTGTGTCATGTCAGTCTGATAGTGAGTTTTAAAATGCTGTATTTTGCCAAACAGCTATCAGCAACAGCAGCCAGCCGACCATCAAGGCCAGACCCCCTATGGGAGTCACCGGTCCAAGCCATTTGTATTCCGTCAACACCAACGCATAAAGGCTTCCGGAGAACAAAAGTATGCCAAGCATGAAGGCGATGGCCGAGACCTGGATCGCCAGACTCTTGCCCCAGTGTGTTGCCAGCAGGCAAACGATGAGCAAAACGAGACTGTGACTCATCTGGTAAGCGACGCCGGTTTCAAAGGCGTTCATTAAACGAGGTTCGAGTGACTGACGTAATGCATGGGCCCCGAAAGCGCCCATGCCGACGCTCATCAATCCACTGAGCGCCGCAAACAGGAATGCCACTTTAAACATGGGTGGACTTTAACCGAAACGCACGCGTAGTTTTTTGAAGGCATTCTGTTCAAGCTGGCGAACACGCTCGGCCGATATGCCGAACCGGTCGGCAAGCTCATGCAGCGTCTCCTTTTTATCGCGCAGCCACCGGGAACGTACGATTTCCTGCGAACGCTCGTCAAGCTCGGCCACTGCCTTGTGCAGATCCTCTCGATCATTGGCACTTCGCATCTCGAATTCCACAATCTCCGCCGGATCACCATGGGCATTCTGCAGATAATTGGCCGGGAAACGACCTTCGTCGTCCTGGTCAGGGCTGCCGTCGAACGCTTCATCCCGCGCCGCCAGACGCCCTTCCATTTGACGAACCTGTTCACTACCGACACCTAATTCGCCTGCGACATGCTCGACTTCATGATCGTTCATCCAGCCCAGTCGCCGCCTGGAACCCCTTAGATTGAAGAAAAGCTTTCGTTGCGCCTTGGTAGTCGCCACTTTCACGATCCGCCAATTCTTCAGAATAAATTCGTGCATTTCGGCCTTGATCCAGTGCACGGCGAAGGAGACAAGCCTTACTTTATATTCCGGATTGAAACGCCGCACCGCCTTCATCAAGCCAATGTTACCTTCCTGAATAAGGTCGGCCTGAGCGAGGCCATAGCCGGAGTAAGATCTTGCCACATATACCACAAACCGTAAGTGAGCCATCACTAACAAGCGTGCCGCCTCGACTTCTCCCTCATAGTAGAGACGTTCGGCAAGCTCACGCTCCTCTTCGGCGGTCAGCATAGGTATGTTGTTCACCTGCTGAACGTAAGCTTCGGTATTGGTACCCGGAGACA
Source organism: Pseudomonadales bacterium (assembly GCA_040905125.1). Lineage (GTDB taxonomy): Bacteria > Pseudomonadota > Gammaproteobacteria > Pseudomonadales > Azotimanducaceae > JBBDSF01. Next base: position 45,396 of record JBBDSF010000038.1, read on the forward strand.
TAACGCCAGCCGGCTGAATATTCACACTCAATTTGATTCCCGAGACTGGACAAGAATTGAAAGGGACGGCGATTCTACCACTCAAAACGCGAGACGGCTAATTCTGCAGCTAATGTGGCTCAATCTCATGCAGATGACGACTGACGGCCAGCAACGCGCCCAGAACCCCGAGTATACTCCCGCCCGTCCAAAGTACCAGGCTTTCCGTGACGCCCAGGCCGGAAATACTGAATTGATTGCCATAGGACTGAACCAGGCGCTGGACTGGCGCAGCCAGAAACATGAGACTGATCTGCACCAGCAACCAGGCAATAATCGCACCGCCCAATCCATACCATAGACCAAGATACAAGAAGGGCCGGCGCACGAATGCATCTGTACCGCCCACTAATTTGACCACTTCAATTTCGTCGCGGCGGTTTTCGATGGCCAATCGGATGGTATTGCCAATAATCAACAAGACCCCGAGCGCCAGAAATGCCCCCAGTGCGGCCACCAGGCGCTGGCCAAATCCGATAATGGCATAGAGGCGCTCAATCCACTTCAGGTCCATGGAAGCAGACGTCACATGGTTTTCATCCTCCAAAGCGGCAATGATGAGTTTCAAGCGGGCAGGTTCACTCACCGCCGGGGCCACAATAATGACGGCAGGCAGGGGATTGTCGTCCAGCGAGTCAACCACCTCACCGAAACCGGACAATGCCTTAAATTCGTCAAGTGCTTCTTCGGCACTGACATAATGGGTACTCTCCACAGTTTCACGATCCTCGATCTCTTTCGCAAACGCTTTTCCGTCAACACTGGAGACATTGTCCTCCAGATACAACGTGATCCTGGGTTTACCCTCCCATTCCCCACTGACATTGCCGACATTGACAAGGATCAGATACAAAATGGCGGGCAGCGCCAGGGCGATGCCAATAGCCAGCCAGGTCATTGTACTGGTGAGCCAGTTCCTGAGCAGGGTGGCGAGACTTTCCCGGGCCACCGTACGATGATGTCCCAACCACGCTCGTCCCCTGTCCAACAACCGCCTCGACCGTACGCTCGCCCCCGCCGCCATAATCAATGGGCCTGCAGATCGGTATCAGCGACAGGCACTTCTTCGATCCTGCCTTCATTCAAGTCAAAGCGACGACGCGCCATGCTCTGAACCAGATCCAGATCGTGGCTGGCCACCAACACAGTTACGCCGACCTGATTAAACTGATCAAACAGCTCCATAATCTCCCGGGAAAGATCTGGATCCAGATTACCGGTGGGTTCGTCCGCCAGCAGCAATGGAGGTTTGTTGACCACCGCCCTGGCGATCCCGACGCGTTGCTGTTCGCCTCCGGAGAGGGTTATGGGATACTTCTTTTCTTTACCGCTTAAACCCACCTTGGACAGGGCCGCTCTGACCCGACGTCCCACCTCCCGCGCCTGGTAACCCGATATAGTCAGGGGAAGCGCCACATTGTCGTACACGGTCCGGTCGAACAATAATTGATGATTCTGGAACACGACCCCAACGTTGCTGCGCAGGCGTGGTATCTGTCGCCTGGATAATCGATTGAGATTGGCGCCAAGCACGAAAACCTGACCCTGGCTTGCCCTTTCCATCAACATGATCAGTTTGAGCAATGTGCTTTTTCCGGCGCCGGAATGACCGGTCAGAAATGCCATATCGCCGTCGGCAAGCTCAAAACTGACGCGCGACAAGGCTTCCGTGCCCTCGGCGTACCTTTTACTGACCTGATCAAAGCGGATCATCGTTCAGGTTTCCTGTTCAAACAGTGCCTGGACGAACTCGCGGGCATCGAAAGGCCGAAGGTCGTCAATCTGCTCACCCACGCCGACAAATCTTATGGGTAAGTTTAACTGCCTCGCTATGGCAAAGATAACTCCTCCTTTGGCAGTGCCGTCAAGTTTGGTCAAAACGATACCGGATACGTTGACCGCTTGCTGAAATTCACGCGCCTGGGAGATGGCGTTCTGCCCTGTGCAGGCGTCGAGCACCAACATCACTTCGTGGGGGGCGTCGGAGTCGAGCTTCGTCATGACCCGATTAATCTTGCTCAGTTCTTCCATCAAATTTTTCTTGCTTTGCAGTCGTCCTGCCGTGTCAGCGATGAGCACATCCATGCCCCGGGCCCTGGCGGCCGCCAGACCATCGTAGATCACCGACGCGCTGTCCGCGCCGGTACCCTGGGAGATGACTGCGGCGTTGTTTCGCTCACCCCAGGCCTGAAGCTGCTCGACAGCGGCGGCCCGGTATGTGTCACCGGCTGCCAGCAGAACGGATTTGCCTTCGGACTGAAATCGTTTCGCCAGCTTGCCTATGGTGGTGGTTTTACCAGCGCCGTTGACGCCGACCATCAGGATTACAAAGGGTTTGACGTTATCCGGTATCGCCAGCGGCTCCTCCGAGGCCTTCAACAATTGAACCATTTCTTCCTGAAGACTCTGGTATAGAGCTTCCACGTCGCCGAGCTGTTTTCTGGCCACCTTCTGGGTCAAGCTGTCGATAATCTCGCGGGTCGCATCGACCCCCACATCCGCCATCAGCAACGTCGTTTCAATCTCCTCGAACAGCTCGTCATCGATAACCTTTTTCCCGAGAAAAAGGCGGCCAAGCCCCTCGGAAAACGTGTTTCGAGTTTTAGACAGGCCCGCCTTTATCCGACCGAAAAACCCGGACTTGCCTTCGCCGCCATCATTTGCAACATTGCTATTCATTTTCAGCTGAGTAACCTCTTTTGTTTACTGCGAACATTCCCGACAACCTGACCAGGGCGCAACGAAAATGAGCCGTGGTGCAACCGATCGAACAGTACGAATTATCGGAGGAAATTGGCGCAGTCGCAAAGTATCTTTTGCCGCTCACGACGACATCCGCCCGACGCCGGCGAGAATCAGGGAGACCCTGTTCAACTGGCTGCAGTATCACATCCATGGTGCCAGGTGTCTGGAACTCTATGCCGGTAGCGGGATCCTCAGTATAGAAGCCCTGTCCCGGGGTGCCGGCCACGTGACTCTGGTAGATTCGTCCCGGCAGGTTATAGACCATGCGGAGCACGTCCTGACCGGCCTCTGCGCAGATGAGCAAAAATTCGAGTGCTATCGAGGCACGGCTCAGGAATGGGTGCAGAGCTGCCAACAGGATCCATACGATATCGTCTTCCTGGATCCGCCATTCGCAAGCGATGAACTGAGCAGCATTGTCGAATTACTGGAGGAGAGTACGCTGCTGACGGATAACGCACTGATTTATCTTGAAAGCGACTCGCGCGTCGATCAACTCCAGCTACCTGGTCACTGGACAGTACATCGTCAGAAACGCGCCGGCGACGTCCATTATTGTCTGGTAATACGGGACGAGGACATCGAGCCGCGCTGATGAAATATTCACACCAGACAGGTATTATGACCCTCTTATTATGAGCAAGCTGAGGCGCTCAATGGCAACAGTTCTTTATCCAGGCACATTCAATCCGATCCACAATGGCCATTCGGACCTTGTGGAGCGTGCCGCTCAAATTTTCGAACATGTGGTGGTGGGAATCGCCACCAGTCCGCACAAGAGCCCGAGTGAACTGGAATTGCGGGTCAGTCTCGCCCAGGAGGCTCTCAGTCACGTCAAAAATGTAGAAGTTCGCGGCTTTATGTCGTTGACCGTGGACTTCGCCAAAGAGGTCAATGCGACCGTTATTCTAAAGGGAATCAGGACAGTCACGGACTTCGAGTATGAGTTTCAGATGCTGAGCATGAACCGTGCGTTACAGCCTGGCCTGGAAACAGTGTTTCTGGCTCCGTCGGAAGAATTTTCGTACATTTCCTCGACCCTGGTCAGGCAGATCGCTTCCTACGGCGGCGATATCTCTCAGTTTGTTCATCCGTCAGTGGCCCGGGCATTGACTAACGGCGATATTGGCTAACACATTGACTCGATCCGAGGTGGAGGCGGGAATATGAAAACACGCGCTGCCGTCGCCTTGGAGGCGAACAAACCGTTGGAGATTCTCGAGGTAGATCTGGACGGACCAAAGGCGGGCGAGGTGCTCGTTGAAATCATGGCCACCGGTATCTGCCATACTGATGCCTACACGCTGGACGGTCTCGATTCCGAAGGTCTCTTTCCGTCGATACTCGGTCACGAGGGCGCGGGTATCGTGCGCGAAGTCGGGCCGGGGGTCACTTCCGTCAAAGCGGACGATCATGTGATTCCCTTGTACACGCCCGAATGTCGTCAGTGCAAATCGTGCCTGTCCCAAAAGACCAACCTGTGCACGGCCATTCGCGCAACCCAGGGTCAGGGCGTAATGCCGGACGGAACATCGCGGTTCTCGTATCAGGGCAAGACACTGCATCACTATATGGGGTGTTCCACCTTCTCCAACTTCACGGTGTTGCCGGAGATCGCCGTGGCGAAGATTCGCGACGATGCGCCCTTCGACAAGAGCTGCTATGTGGGCTGCGGCGTCACCACCGGCGTGGGCGCTGTTGTGAACACCGCGAAAGTGGAACCGGGTTCCACCGTGATCGTGTTCGGGCTTGGCGGCATTGGTCTGAACGTCATTCAGGGCTCGCGCATGGTAGGCGCCGGGCGAGTGGTTGGCGTTGACATTAACCCCGCCAAAAAGGAATGGGGCGAGCGCTTCGGCATGACGGACTTCGTGAATCCAAACGAGATCGAAGGCGACATTGTGCAGCATCTTGTGGCGCTCACTGACGGTGGGGGAGATTTCACCTTCGACTGCACCGGCAACACGAATGTGATGCGCCAGGCGCTGGAGTCCTGCCACCGGGGTTGGGGAGTATCCACGGTTATAGGGGTGGCAGAAGCCGGCAAGGAGATCTCAACACGGCCCTTTCAGTTGGTCACCGGGCGCGTCTGGAAAGGAACCGCCTTCGGCGGCGCTCGCGGTCGGACGGACGTACCCAGGATCGTCGATTGGTACATGAACGGGCGCATTGAAATTGACCCGATGATCACCCACGTGCTGTCGTTGGAAGAGATTAACAAGGGTTTCGAACTGATGCACGCCGGCGAATCCATCCGTTCGGTCGTAGTCTATTGATAGTTGCGCACTGATGACACTGGAGACGATCTCAGAAGTACGCAGCTTTGGCGGCACCCAGGGTGTTTACCGACACCGCTCGGCCGTGACCGGTACCTCCATGACGTTCGCCGTTTTTGTTCCCGACCATACCCAGGGCGCGAAATTGCCCGTACTCTGGTATCT
>JBBDSF010000039.1:121-9685 GCA_040905125.1 Pseudomonadales bacterium
TGCCTTGTGCCTTGTGCCTTGTGCCTTGTGCCTTGTGCCTTGTGCCTTGTGCCTTGTGCCTTCAATAAATCCTACCTCCCGCAGCCTTGTACATTTCCAGCACTGCCACAGCTTCGTCCCGTTTTACATTACCGACCACTTCAATCCCCCGCCCGCTCAACGACTCTTGCCAGTTCCGCGGCTTGGCTCCCTCGTCGAAACCAATGCGGCGCGCGTCCTCATCCCGGGCTGCGGTGACCACCCGGGTAACACCGGACCAGGGAATCGCACCAAGGCACATGGCACAGGGTTCGGCGCTTATAAACAACTCGTGCAGAGGCATGCCCTCACCGCCCAGGTCAAAACTGTTCAGCTTGCGCTGCGCCAGAGACAGGGCAACGATCTCCGCGTGCAGCACCGACAGCCCCTGAGTAACAACCAGATTCATTCCCAGCGACACCAGCTTGCCGGATTCCGATTCGAACACCGCCGCCGCGAACGGACCGCCGGTTTGCTCCTCGATATTGCGTCTTGAGGCCGCAATAACGAACTCCATTCTTTCACCGATATCCATATTAGCGGAACAGGAATCGGTAAAATCCCCGGCCCATGCCGGCAGTTCAATTTTCAGGGAATCAGGCTGATTGAACATAAGTGCTTTTCCATACACCATATGGATCGAAAGTTAACACTCATCATCATGAATAGCTCCTCCAACCGTATCCACCACAACGCTGTGATACTCCACTTCGAACCATTCACGAAACAATTCCAGAGTCCGCTTCTTCGGCCATAATCCTGGGTCCGTATACCAGCCTTCCAGCTCGGACTCGAACAACACATCGAAATTGGCTTCAATCCACCTCGCGACTGCGGCCTCTCCATCCATATCATCATCGGACACAAGATATATCGTTCTTTCCTGTTGTAGTGATTCTCTCGTGATACCCGGGGCATCGTTACAGGGATCGGCTTCATTAATCCAGCGGACCATCGGTTCCCGGTATCTGAGCAGGATTGCGCCTCGATTAATCATTCATTGATACCTCAGTATGAAACAACACTAATGTGTCACACGCACTTAATGACGATCTTGCCGGTCTGTTCGGCGTTTTCCAAGCGCTCGATGGCGTCGCCGAATCGTTCCGGCAGGTAGATCCTGTCCACTTCCGGTTGCAGGTAGCCGCGCTCGAATAACGTGGTCACTTCGCGCAGTTCGTTCATGCTGCCTATGGAGGAGCCGATCCAAAGAGGCCGGAGTGATTAAAAATAAATCACTCCGGCCCCTGGCCCATTTTCTCGGCTTCATCCGCCGTTGCATATATGTCATATTTGACATATAATGCCAATTATGAGCCCAAGGGACAAGCCTCTAATCTGGCTACATGGACAAGTAAAGACGTCGCCCTTTTCGGCGGCAGCCAGAATAGAGGCCGGCTACCTGTTGCGCGAGTTGCAACGCGGTGTTGTACTTTCGATGCCGCATTCGAGCTCCATGCCATCAATTGGGCCTCATTGCCACGAACTACGAATCACGGATGAGGACAAGATCTAGCGCATTTTCTACCGTATCGACAGTGATGCCATTGTCATAGCTGAAGTTATCAAGAAGAAGACGGGCAAAACTCCGAAAACGGTCATTGACACATGTAAAGCTAGATTCAGGATGTATGACGATGCGTGCAGATAAGCGTAAGAAGCTCGAAGCAAATGGCTGGAAAGTCGGCGGCGTCGACGACTTTCTAGGGCTTACTCCTGAGGAATCCGCGTACATTGAGATGAAATTGGCTCTTAGCAGTTCTCTTAAGGAACGTCGACGCAAAAGCAACCTGAGCCAAGTAGAGCTTGCCAGGTTGGTTAAATCCAGCCAGTCACGAATTGCCAAGATGGAATCCGGCGATCCGAGCGTTTCTATAGATCTATTAATGAAGTCACTACTTGCGCTTGGAGCTTCACCGGACGAAGTTGCCAAGGCAATTTCTTCGCGCGATCCGCGAGCCGCCTAATGCCTCGCATCATCGGCAGCAAAAAGCAGAGGAGGAACAAGCGGCGCTTTTTGCTGCCCGAGTATATATGATTGTTAGCTCATTCTTGGCCCATTCATGCGGCCAACTCTACGTTTACAGTTCGGCCGATTCGGGCTTCAAGAGTAATGAGCATTTCAAGACTGAATTTGTCCCACTTTCCTCGAACAAGGTCAGACACTCTGGATTGAGCAATACCGAGCTGTTCTGCTGCCTCAGCCTGTGTGAGTCCTTCGCTCTCAATATAAGCCCGAAGATCACTCATAAGAGTTGCGCGCATCTGTAATACGGCCGCTTCGGCCGGCTCGAAACCAAGATCAAGAAAGATATTACCAGCGGCCTTTTTGCTTTGCTTTTTCACGATTTTCAACCTCTTTGTATCGCTGCCTGGCAAGACTTATGTCAGATTGCCGGGTTTTCCGGGTCTTCTTCTCAAAAGCATGCAAGACGCACACTTTTCCATGAAGTTTGGCTACATAGACGATTCGCCATTCACCTTCTTTATGTATACGAATTTCCATAGCACCAGCCCCGACAGTTTTCATGGGCTTCCAATCAGAAGGATTCTGCCCCATTTGCACAAAATGCAACTGAAACCCCGCATCCCTACGAGCTTCTGCTGGGAAATTCCTTATATCTTCTTGGCTGCTGCCAATAAACTCCAGGTCCTTCATGCAGGACAATATATAAGTTCATTTATAATTTATCAAGAATTTTATATATCGGTATCCCATAAATTCAAAGCAGAGCGGAAAGGCGGCAAGTCATACCCGGTTCTATTGCATGTTCATCCCCCGATATTCAGAAAACAGTAATCAATGCGATGCCCAGGCCCGCATAAATATGTTTTCTGGATGATTCATTTCGGCCACAGCAAGAAAAGGTAAACCCCGTACAGGGACAGAAGAATGATACCTTCCGCCCTGTGCAGCAGTCTGCCCGTGTAGAGCAGCGGCAGAAGAAGCACGCTGAACAGGAGCATGGCGCCGTAATCCAGCATCGAAATCCCCGGCGCGTGAAGCGGCGAGACCACGGCAGCCACGCCCAGTATCCCGAGGACATTGAAGATATTGGAACCGACCACGTTGCCGATGGCAATATCTGGCTGTCGGCGGAAGGCGGCCACCAGGGAAGTGGCCAGCTCCGGCATACTGGTGCCGGCGGCGATAATGGTCAGGCCGATAACGGCCTCGCTCACATCGAACATCCTCGCCAGGGCAATCGAATTCTCCACCAGCAGGCGTGAACCGAACACCAGCAGAACCAGCCCGGCGAGGATCAGTACCGCATCGATGCCCCAATGTCGTGAGAGACCCGTTCCGAAGGCGGCATCATTTCCCGTTCCGCTTGCCGATTCCCTGCGTGCCAGAACCACATTGAAACCTGTATAGGCGATGATACCGACAAAAAGCAGCGCCCCTTCGACGCGCCCGAGAACGTCGTTGAAGAGGAGCAGGACCAGAATGAAGGCAACCACCAGGGCCAGCGGCGCATCGAACCGGATAATCTGCCGGTGCACGCCGATGGGACAGATGACGGCCGTGATGCCGAGAATAATACCGATGTTGAAGACATTGGAGCCGACCACATTGCCCACCGAGATATCGCCCTGCCTGTCCAGCGCCGCCTGAACGCTGACCACCAGTTCCGGCGAACTGGTGCCGAAAGCCACGATTGTCAGGCCCACCAGCAGCGGGCTCAAACCCGCCCGCAGGGCCAGAGCGGCGCTGCCCCTGACCAGGCCTTCAGCGCCGAGAAAAAGCAGGCCGAGGGCAACGGCGATAAACGTCAGATTCGTTATCATGGCGAGATATTCTACGACAACGGCCACACCGGGACGGGGAAATCGGCTACCCAGTCGGCGCAGCGCCCCTCGAGCTTTTCACCCGAAAGGGTAGCGTTCCCTTTCCCCGCTCTCCAGCAGTCTAACGTTAACGTTCAGACGCATGCTTTTTATGTCGGCTGGAATGTTTTGTTAGAGGTTGCTTATAGGCTAATGTATAAGCATCCAACAAACGGCGAATCATTTTCTGGTACTGGGTATGATGTTTTTCCGCCTCTTGCTTGAAAAACTCGACGCTTTCTTTGCTCAAAGCAATCGTGACCTTTACCGTATCTTCCTTAAACACAAGCTCTTCCGGAGCAGGCAGGAAGTCCGGCACAACCCTTAATGGTTCGATGGGTTCATCAGTGTATTTAATTTTCGCGCTCATAAATCTGTTTACCTCTACGCCAATAGCCGGCTCCGAATATCCGAATTCGACCATGGCGATATGTGAATCTGACAGTCAAAATACCGTTCCGGGCCTTCCCAAAACAGTAATACCGCTTTTCACCATGGCTATGAGACAGATCTTCAGCAATAACACGATCCGGATCAGTGAAAGCCCTCTGCGCTTCCGAAAAGGAAACACCATGCTTGGCTTGATTGATAAGGTCCTTCTCCGGGTCCCATACAAAGCTTTCCGTGCTCATGTATAAAGCCTAGCAGATATCTGGCTCTATGTCCATATTTATATATGGCTCAATATATGGTTCATGGTTCCCTGTCTGACAACCTCTAACGACCCACTTGAAGCGCAGCGAACCGCAGATGCGTCGTCGCTTCGAAGTGGTTGTTATGCGACACCCTGCTCATTGACACTTGACGCATACATCAACCTTAGAATGGTGCTTTTGATGGCAAAAAAGGCCTTTTAAGCTTTTATACTGTCCGATATATAGCCTGTTATCTTTCCGATTCAAGCAGTTGCGTCGGTCCGACCCAATTGTTCTGTTCCGCTTTCCTACTCGTTTAGCTTTACCGGGGACACAAAGCCAATAGGCTTGACAGCGAGCACGGAGCATTGCAATTGTTCGAGTATGGTCTCTGCAGTATTGCCGATGAACAATCCGGCGATTCCTGTTCGTGCAACTGTTCCCATCACCACCAGATTGGCTTGCAACTTGTTTGCCATTTCCGGTATGACCGTGGAGGCTGTGCCACGGCACAAATGGAATTGAGGCGAAAGGTGATCATAGGCTTCTTTGCCTATTTGGTTTCTTAATTCATCGTGAAAGCGATTGAAGGCTCTTTCATGACGTGACCGCTCGCCTTCCACATATGCCATGCCGGCTTCACCGGGATTGTCGGCCCATGAGCGGACTGTCATTTCGCCTGGAGCATCCCAGACGTGAATCAAATGCAATGACGCAAAGTCTGATACTGCGAGCGAACTCGCAAGCTCAAGAATCTGCTGATTGAGACTCTCGTATACCTTGTTGGACATGTTCTCGGGATCGAAGTCAACCGCCGCCAGAATACATCCATAGTTCGACTTTTCATCTGGCCGCGTCAACCATACTGGACAAGGGCATTTGCGCAGCAGGTGCATATCATTGCTGCCAAACAATCTTTCGATGAACTCCGGATTTTCGGCCGGTTTGATCAGCAAATCATACTTATTGCGCAAAATGGCGCGAATTACTTCGAGGAACACTTGACCAACCAGCACATCGATCTGGATGTTTCGGTGTTGCTGATAGGGCGCAACCAGGGATTCCAGTTCTGTACGGCGCCTGCTCACCACATCTGATTGTAGCTCAGTGGAGGTAGGTCCGTCGGGAGGCATGGCGACGCCTGCATTGATGGCCGGTACTACATCGATGACCGTCAGGTCTGCCTGAATGTTATCAGCCAGCGAAACTGTCCGCGCCATTGCCTGTCCCTGTTCAGTATTTGCATCGGCGACGAAAAGAATGTTTTTGAATTGCTTCATATCATGTACCTCTATCAGTATGCGCCACTAACATGTCCGTCAATGGCCAACATTGTGCTGCTTGTCCGGTTCATTTTCCAGCACGGGCTTGTAACCCCAGTCCCTCACGCCCTGGATCACCTGATCAATATCGGCAGACGGTACCTGCAGTATCTGCAGCGCCGTTGCACCTAGGCGCAGGCTTGCCTCAATGGTTTCCGGATAGGCATGCACCGCGCCGGCTTGGAGCAGCTGCGCGCTCGTTTCGAGATCCCGTGCCCGGGCGACGACCGGCATCTGCGGACAGGTCCTGCGTAAATACGAAAGCACACGCAATGCTGCGGTGGAACTGTCGGCGGTCATCACAATCAGCGACGCGCGCTCTACATGAATGGTTGCCAGCAATCCCGGATCGGAGATGTCGCCGTAATAGACAGGGTGACCATCCGCTCTTCCCTGTGCGACCCGCTTCGGATCGGTGTCAAAAGCCACAAACGGAATCCCGCTTGAATGCAATAGCACAGCGATGGTGTGGCCTACGCGACCATAACCGCCGATCACGACCTGTTGTTCCGGCGTTTCCAGTAACTCGGGACTATCGGGCGTCTCAGCGAGGGGAACACTGACCAGCCGGGACGCAATGGCGCCATTAAAGCGGATCAGAACGGCGCCTGCGATCATCGAAAGCAACACCGAGGTTATCGCAATCTGACCCAGTTGCATTTCGATTACGTTGGAATCCAACGCGATGGCAATGAGGGCAAGACCGAATTCACCTCCCACACTCAACAACAAGCCGGTGCGCCACGCGACTTGGGCGTCAACCCCGGTACGGCGCACCATCGCAGCGACAATCAGCGATTTGCTCGCCAGAATGAGTAGCGCGCCGAGTATGGTCCAGTGCCATATTGGTGGTATCGCGGTCGGGTCGAAACGCGCGCCGATGCCGATAAAAAACAAACCGAGCAGGACATCACGGAATGGACGTATGCTGGATTCCACTTGGTGACGGAACTCCGTCTCTCCCAGCATCATCCCGGCTAGAAATCCCCCGAATGCCAGCGATAAACCGAGGCTGCTCGTGGTCCATGCCGCGAGCAGTGCGACCAACAGTACAGCCAGTGTGAACATTTCGAGAGAACGGCGCTCGGAAACAAGATGAAACAGCGGGCGCAGCAGCCAGCGCCCGGCAATGAACACCAGTGCAAACGCGAGAACGGCTTTTGCGAGCGCCCAGCCGAGTGTGCCTGCCAAGACATCCGCAGCGACCGACGTGCCCAGCACGGGTATGATCACCAGAAGAGGGACGGCGGTGACGTCCTGGAAAACAGACATCGCGAGTCCGAGGCGGCCATGCTGGGTGTTCTCCTCAGCCCGCTCGTTCAGAAGGCTCGCAATAATGGTGGTCGACGACTGGGCGAAGACGGCACCGAACACGAACGCGGCCGCGACAGGAAGCCCTGCGAGCCACACGATGATTCCAACGAGCAAGGTTGTGAACACGACCTGTCCAGTTCCCAGTCCAAAAACCTGGTGCCGCAACGAATGCAATTGCGGCAGGGAGAAATTAAGTCCAATCGTAAACAGCAAAAAGACAACACCGAATTCGGCGAGCGTTTGGAACTCCGGTATCGAGACCGTAGGCCCCAACGTGTGTGGCCCGAGAATCACACCCACTAGTAAATATCCCAGGCTGGTCGGGACATGCAGGCGCTGAAATGCCACCACGACGGCTATCGCCACGGCCAAAAGCACGAGAATTTGTGTAAGATGCTCCATCATGGTTGTAATCGCCGTGAAAGCCTAACGGTCCGGCTCAAGCGCGTGTTGTTCGCGTCGCTTGGAGCCGATTGTTAGAGCTTGCATGGCAATTTAGCTAAATATGAGGACTCAAATAGTTTGAATCCATAACTTTCTGAGAATCTTCCCTTGATATCATCAATTATTTTTATGGTAATAACATCCTTTGCTAGTAGATATACCCAACATTTTCTACATATAGCTTCGATGAAATCAGTGAAAAAAGATGACCCAAGGGGATCGTGAAACATTCCTTTGGTAGAGCCAACTGGGAAATGCCTTGATGTAGAAAGTACACTGGGATATCTGGTTTCCATATAACCCTCATACATCGCCTTAATTAAATTATCAGATTTAAAACCGTAATAATTTCCCGGAATAAATATTTCATCCATCTCCTTTTTATATATAGAACTTACTCTGTCAATCATTTGATCAAAGTTATGGGAATAGCTCTTAACAATTTTCTCCACTTTTTCTCTTTTTTGTTCATTGTTTTTTATGGCGATGAAGGTATCCTTCTCATAGTCGATTAAAACTGATTTTAAGTGCTTCTCGGCAGCCATAATGTAGAAAAATGTTCCGTACTTAAACACATCGTTATCCAAGTTTCTTGAACCGAAATATAAATCTAATAATCCGAAATATACCCAAGTTCCCACAGGATCATATTTTTTACTCATGGTTGTATGATTAGCTCTAACTAGGTTTTAAGGGACACTTTGAGGCACCCCCAGTTTCGTGGACACACCATTAAGAGGATACTACCTTCTGGAGGTGTGCCATGCAAAAACGCAAGACCTACAGTGCTGAATTCAAGCGCGAGGCCGTTCGGCTGCTGGAACAAGGCAATAAACCGGCCATTGAACTGGCCAGGGAGTTGGGTATCAAGCGTAACCAACTCTATAAATGGCAAGAACAACTGAGTCAAAGAGGGGATGCCGCCTTTCCGGGCCACGGCCGGCGGGCCAATGACAAGGACGCCCAGATTGACCAGTTGAAGAAGGAACTGGAGCGCGTTGAGGAGGAGCGCGATATTTTAAAAAAGGCCGCGCGGTACTTTGCCAGGGAGTCCGGGTGAAGTACCGGTTTATCGACCAGCAGCAAGGCCGGCACCGGGTCTCGACCTTGTGCCGTGTTCTGGGGGTCAGTCGCAGTGGTTACTATGCCTGGCATGGCCGGGGCGAGAGCGCACGCACGCAAGAGGATCGGCGCCTGTTGGAGCGGATCCGGGAACGGCACCGGCATTATCGGTGCCGTTATGGTTCCGACAAGCTTTGGCGGGTGTTACGGGAAGAGGGGGAAACCTGCGGTCGTCATCGAGTGGCGCGCCTGCGTCGGGAACACGGTATTGAAGCCTTGCGCCGCCGCCGGTTTCAAAGGCGTTATGCGGCCTGCAACAGTCAGCCGGCCTCGACCAATCGACTTCACCAGGATTTTACGGTGGCTCGACCGGATCAAGTATGGGTCGGTGATACCACCTTTATCACAACGCGTGCGGGGTGGTTGTACCTGGCCGTGGTGATTGACCTTTATGCGCGCACTGTCGTGGGCTGGGCGATGAGTCATCGGAACAATCAGGCGTTGGTGATGGACGCATTGACCATGGCGATTGAACAGCGAGGGCCGGCCCCGGGGTTGGTCCACCATACAGACCAGGGTGCAACGTATCGCAGTGCCGTCTATCAAGCATTACTCAAACAGCATGGCATGGTGTCGAGCATGTCGCGCAAGGGCAATTGTTACGACAATGCCGTGGCCGAGAGTTTCTTTAGCACGGTGAAGAATGAACTGGTGTTCTACGAGGATTTTACAACCCGGGAGGAAGCCCGGTCAGCCATTTTTGAATTTATCGAAGTGTTTTATAACAGGCAACGGCATCATCAATCATTAAATTACCAGACTCCGTTTAACTATGAGAAAATGTCCGCCGTTGCTTAACCCCGTGTCCATGAATATGGGGGTATCTCACTTTGTCCCATAATGTATTATGGACTTCTGGAGGGGACATACTGAAAACCTCC
>JBBDSF010000040.1:0-1548 GCA_040905125.1 Pseudomonadales bacterium
TCCATCGGAGGAAAGAGTCGCTGCAAATCGTCAAACTGTGAACGAGCTGGGTCGGAGCGGGGAGATCCACGAAAAGGCCTATCAGGATGCCCTCGCTTATGTCAGATCGAAACAGCCGGCCTATGACGCCTTCGACGAAGCGCACGAGCTAGCGGTGAACGATAACTTTGAAGGCGCCATGGATAAAGTAGAGAAAGCTCTGTCCATGGAACCAAAGGAGCCGCGATTCTACGGGCTCAAGGGAGACATCCTGTACGCGCAGACCCGCTACCGGCAAGCGGAACAGGCGTTTTCAAGTGCGATACAGCGGGACCCGAATTACTACGAGTATTATCTCGGCCGGGGTCTTGCCAAGGTCCGGCTGGGCAATAAAGATCTGGCACGCCGTGATCTTGAACGCAGTAACGACCTGCTGCCGACAGCCATTGCGACCAACGAACTGGGCAAACTGTCCCTGAACGCCGGCAACAGAACCCAGGCAAAGACATATTTCCAAATGGCCATGGATGCGCCCGGCAAACCGGGCGACGAGGCTAAAACCAATTTCGTCAGGCTGGATCTGCCGGAAAATCCTGACAAATATATTGCCGCGCAAGTCCGTATGGCGAACAACGGCACACTGGTCGGCATTCTCTCAAACCGAACTAATCTAAACGTCTCGCAGATCAGAGTGGCATTCGCAGCGAGTGTCAACGGCAAACGAGTCGACAAAGTGGTTAATGTGGACGCAATACAACCCGGAGAAACGATACAAATTAACACCGGCTGGCGGCTTTCCGACAGCGATACCCTCGAGGCAACGCAAGGAAAGGTTTTTCAGGCAAAGGTGAAATGAAGCGACTGATGAACACCTCGCTATTTATTGCGACCTGTGGAATATGAAAAAGATTTTTGTTTGGGACCTTCCGCTACGACTTTTTCACTGGGCCCTGGTCATTCTTGTGAGTGTGTCCCTGTACACAGGCTTGACCGGCGGGCTGACGCTCATGGACTACCATATGCTAAGCGGCTATGGGATTCTCACCCTTTTAGTGTTCCGCCTCGCCTGGGGACTTTTCGGCACGCGTTACGCAAGATTTGCCGCATTTGTCTACAGCGCGCGGACGATACTTCGAGCCGCTCGCGATTTGTTCCACCGGTCGGGCGAGCCATACATTGGCCATAATCCGCTCGGCAGTCTCAGCGTTCTGGCGTTTATCGTCGCGCTGCTGGTTCAGGCTGGTACGGGACTTTTCGCCAACGACGACATCTTTACGGAAGGACCTTTAGTACACCTGGTGTCTGACGCCACCAGCAATCAGTTAACCCGAATACACCGAACCAATGTGTGGATTATCGCCGTCCTGATAGGCTTACACCTGACCGCGGTAACCTTCTACGAAGCCTACAAAAGACAGCGGTTGATCACACCGATGATTACCGGCAAAAAAATCGTTGCTGAAAATACGGCGGCCACGCAAGACAAGGGTCACCGTCTGCTGGTCGCGACAGTCCTGCTTGCCCTCTCGGCAGCATGCGTGTACGGATTAATCAATTACGTATAGCGGC
>JBBDSF010000040.1:1648-3986 GCA_040905125.1 Pseudomonadales bacterium
CCCCCACAGTATCGTTTCAACGCTTCCCGAATACATTGGAATAAACTGCAAATGGCGGCCAAACAGGGCAAGAAAGGTAAGAAAGGCTATCAATTCGAGGAGTCTCTGGCGAGACTCGAAGAGCTGGTGGAACAGATGGAGCAAGGGGATCTTTCCCTTGAGGAATCGCTCAAGACCTTCGAGGAGGGCGTTAAGCTGACCCGTGAGTGCCAGGAGGCGCTTAAACAAGCGGAACAGAAGGTGAAACTGTTAATGGAGAAGAGCGGAGATGTTCAGGAAACCCCTTTCTCTCCGGACGAAGAGGCGAGCGCTGACGAGAATAGTGATTGATGCTGAAGGCATTATCGACGCTATCAAAGCCCGACTCAAAATTTAATCACAATGTGCGGAAATTTTCTGTCGCATTGAGGTCAGCGGCTTACAGTCTCACTCCTGCTTGCCAAACATGTGACCCAATTTACCGGCCTTGGTGGCTAGATAGCGCGCATTGTGATCGTTCTGTCCCGTCTCCAGAGGAATACGCTCTACAATTTCCAGGCCAAATTTCGTCAGCGCAGTCACCTTGACGGGATTGTTGGTCATTAACCGAATCTTCGATACCTGAAAATAGGTAAACATGGTTTTACACATGCTGTAATCGCGCAGATCTGCATCGAACCCCAGCCGTTCATTGGCCTCAACCGTGTCAGCGCCCTGATCCTGTAATTCGTAGGCACGGATTTTGTTGATCAAGCCGATTCCCCGGCCTTCCTGGCGCAAATACAAGACCATGCCGCGACCTTCTTCGGCGATTCGTTGCAGGGCCGTTTGCAATTGGGCGCCACAGTCGCAGCGCATGCTGAATAGTGAGTCACCGGTCAAACACTCGGAGTGAACCCGGCATAGTACCGGCTCACCATCGCTGACATCTCCCATGGTGATAGCGACGTGTTCCTGTCCGGTATCGGCATCCTCAAACCCATGCACCATAAACTCCCCATAAGGCGTGGGCAGCTTTGATGAGGCAACGTAAACGACGGACACTCAGGTCTCCTCGGGGAAAGGGGGTGCAATTTTATCAGGACTGCCTGATAACAGCGACTCCCCTCAAGGTTTAGTGGTAAGCATCAGCAAACCGGCTTTTTCAGTCATTTCCACATTTCTGAGAAACGTCATTCCCAGCAGAATGTCTTCAGGGTGGTTTCCTTCAAGTACGGCGGCCGGCACGTTTGTGACCTTTATGCCTCCTATCTCGATACTATCGAGTGTTACCTGCCAGGATTGCCTGTCGCCACCAGCCGTGGAGGCTCGCATGGGCCGGCCTTCGGATATATCAACACCCAGTTCACGTGCGGTCCTCGAGTTCATGGCGACAATAGTTGCCCCGGTATCCACCAGAAACCTGACCGGGCGATCGTTAATGCTACCCCGGGTCATATACTGACCCCTGTCATTAAGGGGTATGGTCACCGAAGTCTTTGTTGGCGGCTGATAATGTGATCCCACTTTCTTGGTCAAATTCAGCGTGGTTTGTCGCCCCTTATATTCGATCACGGCTTCCCGACTGTTTGCGCTGATGAGCCTGACACCCTCATCTGACCGCTCTCCCTTTTTCAAAAGTTGACGATTGCCATCGATATTCAGAACTGCGGCATCAGAGTACAAACCCACAACATCGACACTGATGTTAAGGCGATCACGTTCGGCCAACGCAAACACCGGGATCAACATTAAAAGAAGTGGGATCTGGATCAGCTTATCCATATCGGCCGCGATAATTCCATATTAACCCTCACACAGTGTTGACGATAACGTTTAGCCCTTGCAGTACAATGAGAGTGTAAATCCCGGCGACCACGTCATCCATCATAATGCCGAATCCGCCCGTCAATTCCCTGTCCAGCCAATTTACCGGCCATGGCTTGAAAATATCGAAGCCACGAAAGGCTACAAAGCCCCCCAGCAGCCAATACCAGCCGGACGGTACCATAAATAATGCGATCCACACACCGGTTATCTCGTCCCAGACAATGCCGCCGGGGTCCTTTTGGCCCAACCGTAGCGCCACCCGGCCACAGATATAAATACCGGCAATAACAGCAACCAGTACAACCGACGCATACAGGAAAGGATGCAGGTAACTTAATGGATAAAACAGCAGCACGCCCGCCAGGGTCCCGGCCGTACCCGGCATTTTCGGGACAAGACCGCTACCAAAGCCGAATGCAAGCCAGAAATCCGGCTCTGTAAATACTCGGCGGGGCAAAGACTTCCCGGTGGTCAGATGTTGTTCTTCAGCCATATAGTGCCTGTAGCCTGTTGAGCGCCCGCGGCTTGCTAAGCGCCCGCGGCTTGCTAA
>JBBDSF010000040.1:4086-34224 GCA_040905125.1 Pseudomonadales bacterium
AGTGCCTGTAGCCTGTTGAGCGCCCGCGGCTTGCTAAGCGCCCGCGGCTTGCTAAGCGCCCGCGGCTTGCTAAAAGTGCCGATAGCCCTGTGCCGAAATGGAGACGGAATTGCCGTTCTCATCGATAAACTCCGGACCGCCGGGGCCCGCCTCAATACGGCCTATACAGGTGATTTCAATATCATGTGCGCTGGCCAAAGCCTCAATGTCCTTGCGCCGATCCGGCGGCGCCGTAAAACAAAGCTCGTAATCGTCTCCGGCAGACAATGCCAATCGGCGAGCCTCGGTCTGGCCGGAGAATTTGAGCAAGTCCTTCGATACAGGTAGCGCTGCCAGGTCGACGCTCGCGGAGACACCGCTCGCCTTCAGTATATGCTGCAGATCGCTGGCAATACCATCCGACAGATCAATGCCAGCAGAAGCGAGGCCACGCAGCGCCTGTCCCAACTCGAGACGTGGCTCCGGGCAAAGGTAACGGTCCACCAGACTCCCACCGGCAGTCGGGTCTCGCTGTACCAATTGCAGTCCGGCTCCCGCTTCGCCGAGCCAACCGGTGACGTAGATGTCGTCTCCATGTCGCGCTCCCGATCGTCGCAGAGCCATACCGGACGGCGTTATCCCCGTCACTGTGAAGGTCAGCGACAGTTCGCTTCCTCTGGTTAAATTGCCCCCAATAAGGGGAATCTGCCATCTTGCCGCAAGTGTCTCGAGGGTAGCCGAGAATGGCTGTAACCAGGACTCGTCTGCGTCAACCAATGTTAACGCCAGGATATAGCCCGTGGGTTTGGCACCCATGGCGGCCAGGTCGCTGGCGTTGGCAGCCAGGCCACGATGTGCGGCCACATGAGCTGGCGCATCCCGCGGAAAGTGGACACCGGTGAGCAGGGTATCTGTCGACACGCAGAGCTCATAACCATCCGGTACGTCGAGTATGGCACAGTCATCTCCGCCACCAAGCACCACTCCGTTACCTGTGCCGGTGGAGAGTGGAGCGAAGTAACGGTCAATAATATCGAATTCGCTGAACGTCATTGCTGTCCTTTGCGCTCTCATCCAGACCATCGTTTCTTGTTTATTTCAACAGCGCGGTGGTCACGGGCAATAGAGTCCAGGATTGAGTTGACGTATCGGTGACTTTCGGCGGCGCCAAAGCTGTGTGCCAGCTCTACTGATTCATTGATAACCACCCGCCAGGGGACATCGACACGATGTACCATCTCGAACGTGCCAATCCGCAATATCGCGGTTTCAATCGGATCCAGCTCATCAAAACGCCGATCGATTTTCGAGGCAATCAGACCGTCGATCTGCTCCTGATGTTTGACGATTCCTGACAGCAATTCATGGAGATAATCGGTGTCCACGCGTTTCATATCGTGGTCTTGTGTATATTGCTCTTCCACATCGATGGCGCTGCATTCAGACATTTTCATCTGATACAGGCCCTGTAGCGCGAATCTTCTCGCCTTGCTCCTGGCGGCCGGAGACGATTTACTCATTCAAGATTGCGCATCAGACTGACCATTTCGAGAGCAGACATAGCAGCATCGACACCCTTATTGCCCGCCTTGGTACCCGATCTTTCAATAGCCTGCTCAATGGTGTCAGTGGTCAAAACACCAAAGGAAACAGGCAATTCTGCCTCAAGAGAGACCCTGGCCAGTCCACTGGCACATTCACCCGCGACGTATTCGAAATGCGGTGTGCCGCCGCGGATGACGGTTCCAAGAGCAATCACAGCGTCCACGTTACCGCCTTGCGCTATCTTTTTGACGACCAGAGGCAGCTCAAAAGCACCTGGAACGCGCACCACTGTAATATTGTTTTCGTTAACACCGTGTCGCTTCAACGTATCGATAGCCCCGGATAGCAGGCCCTCAACGATGTAACCGTTAAATCTGGACACGGCGATCGTAAACATCGCTGTGGACGCTGAAAAATCACCTTCTATAATCTTTGTCATAGTTCCCCTTTCTGCTTTTGTTTAACCATCGCGGTCACTCGAATATCGTTATCAACCGTGCGAACGTCCGTTATGTCGAGTTCGATCAGATCACGCATATTATCAATTTCCGGTAGCCGCAGTAATGACTGCGCATCGGCACCCATCAATTTAGGAGCGATGTAGAGAACGAGTTCGTCCAGTAGTCCCGCAGAGACAAGCGCCCCCGCCAGTGTCGCTCCACACTCGAACATGACCTCATTACACTCTCTTGTGGCAAGTTCAGCCAGCAAAGCTTTGAGGTCGATCTTGCGATTCCCGGCGTCCGGCAATATTAATTTCTCTGGCACAATCCGGCGATTGTTCGCCGCGTCCGCAAGGCTTGCGAGGACCACATCGGGATTGCTCATTAACTGCGCACTATCGGGTATCCGCAGCTCAGGGTCTAAAACGACGATCGGTCGAGGGATACACATCGCCAACTTACCATGTTCGACATCCGGGTCTCGTACGGTAAGCGCCGGATCGTCATTCAGGACAGTACCCACTCCCGTGACCAGCGCGGAACTCGCCGCACGTAGTCTTTGCACGTCCTGTCTGGCGCCGGGACCGGTAATCCACTGGCTCTTGCCGTTGGCCAGCGCTGTTTTACCATCCATGCTCATTGCCATTTTGAGCCTTACCCAAGGTAAACCGGTAGTATTACGCTTGACAAACCCTTTATTCAACTCGATTGCTGACGGCTCAAGTAAGGGGCATGTGACAGCCATCCCCGCATCCTGAAGTATCCGAATCCCGGCACCGGCCACTCGGGGGTTCGGATCTACCATACCCGCCACGACCCGGCTGATACCAGCGTCGATCAGGGCACTGGTGCAGGGTGGCGTCCTGCCCTGGAAGCTGCAAGGTTCCAGGGTAACGTATGCCGTGGCACCAGCGGCCTCATCCGCCGCTTCAGCCAATGCATTCACTTCGGCATGCCCCTCCCCGGCTTTCAGATGGTAGCCTCGACCAACGACCCGCCCGCCCTTGACGATCACGCAACCCACCCTGGGATTGGGATGGGTTGTATACATCCCGCGGGCCGCCAGCCTTAAAGCCATGGCCATATAGCCGGCATCAGTCGATGAGTCTGGTGTTTCCAACTGGGTATCTCTGGTGGTCCGCTTGCTTGCTCAGCATATAAGGAAATCTATTCTGACATCAGGTCAGATGCAATAAAATGAACAAAATTTGATATACATTGTTTATAAATGAACAACTCGATATCCTGGCAAGTACAGGCTTTCTCAGGACTCCGGTTCAGGTTTACCTTTTCCCAACCGGGCGATTTCCTGGCTGAACTCATTCACATCCTGGAAGCTTCGATAGACGGAAGCGAATCGTACGAAGGCAACATCATCCAGGCTCCGCAATTCGTCCATGACCAGCTCGCCAATGACACGGGTTTCAATTTCTCTCTCACCCGTGGCCCGCAGATTGTGCTTGATCCGGTCTATAGCCGCCTCGATAGTCTCGATATCTACGGGCCGTTTTTCCAGTGCTCGTAATAAACCGTTCCGGAGCTTTTCCTCATCGAACGGCTGGCGACTTCCGTTACTCTTGATAACCCGGGGTATGACTAACTCAGCTGTCTCAAAGGTCGTAAATCGCTCACCACATTCCTGGCATTCACGCCGTCGACGTACCTGATTGCCATCAGCCACCAGTCGTGAATCTATTACCTTGGTTTCTTTATCTCCGCAAAACGGACAATGCACGATACTTCCTGCCTGATCAGGTTTCAGAAACGTATTTTACGCCATTACGGCGGCCTAAAGGGGCACTAAATTTTCCGGCCATGCTGTTACAATGCTTCGTCCGTAAAACATGTATCCATCAGGCAGGCAGCAATGGCGCAGTACGTATTTACCATGTCTGGCGTGGGCAAGGTTGTCCCGCCGAACAGAACCATTCTCCGGGATATTTCCCTGTCCTTTTTCCCCGGGGCCAAAATTGGCGTCCTGGGGCTAAACGGGGCGGGCAAATCCACCCTGCTTCGCATAATGGCCGGCATTGATCAGGAATATATCGGTGAGGCGCGTCCTCAGCCCGACCTCAAAGTCGGTTATCTGGGGCAGGAACCGGAACTCGATCCGGAAAAAGATGTGCGCGGGAATGTGGAAGACGGTGTTCGCGAGGTCAAGGATCTGATCGATGAATTCAATGCGGTCAGCGACAGATTTGCCGAACCCATGTCGGACGAAGAAATGAATGAGTTGCTGGAACGCCAGGGCGATCTGCAACTGAAAATTGACGCGGCCGAAGGCTGGGATCTGGACCGGAAACTGGCAATTGCCGCGGACGCTCTGCGTTTACCTCCCTTCGATGCCGACGTCACAACACTATCCGGTGGCGAGAAACGGCGGGTCGCCCTGTGCCGCTTGCTGATGTCCAACCCGGAAATGTTGTTACTGGACGAACCCACGAACCATCTGGACGCGGAAAGCGTTGCCTGGCTGGAACGTTTTCTCAAGGATTTCAGCGGTACCGTCGTAGCAGTGACGCACGACCGTTATTTTCTCGACAATGTTGCCGGGTGGATACTGGAATTGGACCGGGGCCATGGTATTCCTTTTCAGGGCAACTATTCGGCCTGGCTGGAAGCCAAAGAGAAACGCCTTGAAATCGAGGAGAATCGCGAAGGGGCGAGGCAAAAGTCCATCAAAGCGGAACTGGAATGGGTTCGCAGCCAACCCAAAGCGAGACAGGCGAAAAACCGGGCTCGCCTGCAACGATTTGACGAACTCAACTCACAGGAATTCCAGCGCCGCAATGAAACCCTGGAGCTCTACATACCACCCGGCCCCAGACTGGGTGACCTGGTTGTGGAAGCGGATGGCATCAAGAAGGGCTACGGTAACGAATTATTGATCGACGAACTCAGCTTTAAAGTGCCCAAGGGCGCAATCGTCGGCATTATCGGCGGCAACGGTGCTGGCAAAACCACGTTGTTTCGAATGATCTGCGGTACCGAACAACCCGACGAAGGGGAAATCCGACTCGGAGAAACCGTGGAACTCGGGTATGTGGACCAAAGCCGGGATTCACTCGACGACGACAAAACCGTATGGGAAGAAATTTCAGGCGGTCAGGATATTCTCCAGATTGGCAAATACGAGACACAGTCCCGGAGTTACGTCAGCCGGTTTAATTTTAAGGGTGCCGATCAGCAAAAGCAGGTCCGGGACCTTTCCGGTGGCGAACGCAACCGGGTACACCTGGCCAAGCTTCTCAAAAAGGGCGCAAATTTTCTGCTTCTGGACGAACCGACCAACGACCTGGATGTGGAAACCTTGAGAGCACTGGAGTCTGCTATCGAAGCTTTCCCGGGCAGTGTGATGGTGATATCACACGATCGATGGTTCCTGGATCGAATTGCGACGCACATGCTTGCCTTCGAAGGCGACAGCGAGGTTGTCTGGTTCGACGGTAACTATTCCGAATATGAAACCGACCGACGCAAACGTCTGGGTGATGACGATCTTGTGCCGAGCCGGGTCAGGCACAAGAAGTTGGCCTGACGAACTATAGAGGCCAGACGATCAGCAGCATCGGGATACTGACAATGATAACAAGTATTTCGAGGGGCAAACCCAGACGCCAATAGTCACCAAAACGAAAGCCTCCTGGCCCGAGTATCAAAGTGTTGTTCTGATGGCCGATGGGCGTCAGCATGGCACAGGAGGCACCAATAGCGACGGCCATCAAAAACGCGTCAGGCGTGACGCCCAGCTGTGAAGCGACACTAATGGCAATCGGACACATGACGGCAGCGGTGGCGGCATTGTTCATAAAGTCCGATAATCCCATGGTTAAAACCAGAATCAGTCCAAGTGTCATGATCGGATCGCCATCAGTCAGGGCGTTTAACATCCACTGGGCCAACAAATCCGCGGCTCCTGTAGACGCCATCGCGCCGGCTACGGGCAAAAGCGCCCCCAGCAGGACTATCACAGGCCAATCGATGGCGTCATACAGGTCGGCAGGCGGAACCACCCGGCGAATGACGAACACCACCAGACCTGCTACAAAGGCAATTGCCGCAGGAATCAGCCCAAACGCCGCACCCGCGACTGCGGCCACCATGACCAACATGGCCGTAGTCGCTTTGGCGGTGTCCGGGACACTGACAGCCCGTTCCGCGAGGGGCACGCTACCAAACTCACTCGAAAACGCAGAGAGGGACTGAGGCAATCCCTGCAACAATAGAACGTCTCCCGCCTGTATGGTCGTTGAACGCAGCCGTTTGATAGAGCGCCTTCCCTGACGGGAAACGGCGAGCAGATTCAATCCGTAACGCTCCCGCAGGAAAATATCTTCTGCAGTTTGACCGATCAGGGTCGAATGGGGCATCGCCACCAATTCACGAATCACGGCGTCAGTACCTTCTTCGTACCTTGATTCTTTCTCCTCTTTTTCACCAGTATCTTCATCCTCATCGGCTGATTGTTCAGACTCGACGCCCTCGTCAGTCTCTTCTTCGATACCCTGTTCCAGTTTCACGCCGAGTATGGACAAGGCCGTTGACAAGGATTCCGGTTCGGCCTCGATGATCAGGATGTCACCGGTTTTGAGTACCCTGGTCTGAATCGGCGTGATAATTCGAAATTCGCTGCGCACCATACCGACAATCTGGGCATCGGCCTCCGTCAACTTCTGTTCCGCTTCCTCGATCGTCAGCCCCGCTGCCTTGCTATCTTCGGTAACACGAACTTCGGTCAGATAGGTACCCGTTTCAAAGCTCGCTGCGTCGGTTTTTTCTCTTGCCGGTACCAGCCGCCAGCCGCCAATAGCAACCAGAAAAACACCCACTATTGCGACCGACGATCCCACCGGCATGAAGTCGAACATGCTAAAGCTTTCGAGCCCCGCCTCGGCTCGAAAGCCGGAAACAATCAGATTGGGGGGCGTACCGATCAGTGTGGTCATGCCACCCAGGATGGTCGCGAACGCGAGCGGCATCAGGATTTTCCCAGGCGGCAATTGGTGTTTGTCCGCCAACTGCATTGCCACCGGCATTAACAACGCCATGGCACCCACATTGTTCATGAACGCGGACAGCAGTGCCCCTAACCCGGTCAGAGCAAAAATACCCAGGGTAATCCCACCTGCCGACGGTAACACCCTCTGCGCCAGCACATCGATAACACCGGTATTCCGCAGGCCCTGGCTCAGAACCAGTACCGCGGCAACTGTAATAACTGCGGGGTGGCTGAAGCCGAAAAAGGCCTGACCCGCCGGTACAAGTCCGGTAAATACGCAAGCCAGCAGCGCGATAAGTGCGACCAGATCATGGCGCCATCTGCCCCATAGAAACATGATCACTGTAGCGATAATGATGCCAAGAATCAGCCATTGGTCAGGAGTCATAAATGTATCTTAATTGGGGCACTAAAGCCGGATGTTACCAGACATCCGCATAGGCCGGATAACCCTTGATGTTACAATATCTATCCAAATAGACCCATCACGCGGAAGAGGGAGAACGAATATGGCAATTCATCATGCCGAGGCAGGGGAACTTGTCGATATAAATGACTGGCCTCCCGATGTTTCATCCGATCAGTCCCACACCATTATCATCAATGACGATGTGGAGCTGGGACGGCTCGTTCTGCCCAAGGGAAAGGAAATACCGGACCACAGTATCGCGTCCCCGATTCTGATCCAATGTGTCGAAGGTACCGTGGAAATCCGGACTCAAAGGGCTCGGCAATCCATCAGTGCGGGACAACTCATCTATCTGAAGGCGGACGATCCACATTCCCTGACCGCCCTGGATGATGCTATTGTCCTGCTGACCATTATATTCAGGCGCAGCAGAGAGCACGATGCCTGAACCGGCTCAAGGCTAACGAGGAGGCAAGGTTAACGGCTGGCGTTAGCTGGTCGGCACCCAGCCAGTACACCAACCCTTGGCTGCAACCAGGCGATTCTGGAACAAGGCACAGCCGCCCCAACCGTCGCCGCCAACGCTTGCATCGTAGTGTTGGCAATTGTCGCAGTACTGATCATCGGCAGGCGTGCCCATTTTGTCAACGCGAGCAGCCTCGGACGCGTCCTTCACGTAGTTCAATGCGGATGCGGCGGGATCGTCTTTGGGGACCTTTTCCGCAGCCCGGACGGAATCGATGTTCAGTACAGGAATCAAGCCGACGGCAGCGGCACTCTTGAGAAAAGTTCTTCGTGTCGTTGATCTCTTTTTCATCATCGCCTCCAAAGAATTTTCCTGACCATACCATTGAGCAGAGACTTGATCAAATGCACCAACGACACAACCACTGTCATCAATCACCAACAACGCAATTGCGAATGATTATCAAACCTATTCAGCAAACCCGGCTCGTAACCCACGAGCACATAAGGCAATAACGCTATCAGTTGCTGATTGCTTCCAGGGCCTCGACAAGTCGACCAACACCAATAACCTCGAGGTTATCGATGGCCTGTCTGGGTAAATTGGCTCTGGGTACAATAGCTTTCGTAAAACCATGTTTGGCCGCTTCACGCAACCTTTCCTGACCACTCGGTACCGGACGAATTTCTCCTGACAGACCAACTTCACCAAAGACGATCAAATCCTTCGGCAATGGGATGTTTCGCAAACTGGAAACGATAGCCAACAGCAATGCAAGGTCGCTGCTGGTCTCCGAGACGCGGATGCCACCTACCGCATTGACGAAGACATCCTGATCACTCACCTGCAGACCACCATGGCGATGCAATATCGCCAGTAGCATGGCCAGGCGGTTTTGTTCGAATCCGACAGCAACCCGGCGCGGATTCCCCAGCGCACTGGGGTCCACCAGTGCCTGTGCTTCGAGAAGAAGCGGCCTGGTACCTTCCCAGACGACCATGACGACACTTCCTGGTGTTGTTTGTATTTCACGTGAAAGAAAAATAGCGGAAGGATTGGACACGTCCTGTAACCCTTTTTCCGTCATGGCAAACAGGCCGAGTTCGTTCACCGCACCGAAGCGGTTCTTGTTGCTTCGCAAGGTACGGTATCGCGAATCGTTCTCTCCCTCCAACATAACGAAGGTATCGATCATATGTTCAAGCACTCGTGGGCCGGCGAGCGTGCCGTCCTTGGTCACATGACCGACCAGAACCAGTACTGTGTTACTTTTCTTGGCCTGCCGAATTAAGTACGAAGCACATTCACGCACCTGGGCCACTCCCCCCGGCGCCGAGTCGACATCATCAAGGTGCATGACCTGTATCGAGTCAATGACCATCAAGCGAGGCTTCATCTCATCCCAGGTCGAACTGATTGCTTCCACACTCGTTTCCGCCATCACACGCAGATTCTCAAGCGGTAGTTGCAGACGCCTGGCGCGCATGGCGATCTGAGCCAGACTTTCCTCACCCGTTACATACAGTGCCGGATGTTCAACCGCCATTCGGCAGAGGATCTGTAACAACAGCGTGCTCTTGCCCGCACCGGGATTTCCGCCAATCAAGATAACACTGCCGGCCACGAGTCCACCGCCGAGCACCCGGTCCAGTTCATCGCTACCTGTTTGCAGTCGCGGGGAATCTTCAGCGGCCACTTCGTCGAGTGTCCGGGGCCGCTCATGCTGACCGGTGAGACTCGTCCGCCGGCTTCTTTCTAACGGACGATCGATGGATAAGCGGGTCAAGGTATTCCAGGCACGACAATCATTACACTGACCCTGCCACTTGGCGTACTCGGAACCACAGTCACCACAAACGTACGCTGTTTTGGTTTTCGCCATGAGTTAGCAGTATTTCCGCTTAACGCGGGAGGTTAATCCCGTTATCAAGGTATAGGGTATCGTGCCGACGCGGTTTGCCAATTCTTCCACAGTCAACCCCTCACCCCACATGGTTGCAACACCGCCTGCCTGAACACGATCGTCCTGCTCGAGTTCGACGCAGGTCATGTCCATGGAGATGCGACCAACGATTTCGCGTCGTTGGCCATCGAGGATTACCGGCGTACCCGACGGCAGGTCTCTGGGGTAGCCATCGCCATAGCCGATAGACAATATGGCAATTCGGGTATCCCGCGGCGCACGCCATTGCCCTCCGTAACCTACGGTTTCCCCTGCTTTGACCTCCTTCACTGCGATGATTGGCGCCAGTAAGGTCATCGCGGGTCGCAAATCCGCGGGCCGTTCAAGGGACGGAAAAGGGGAAACGCCATAGAGCATAATGCCCGGTCTCACCCAGTCACGATGCGCTTCGGGCCACCCCAGTATCCCCGCTGAATTGGCCAGACTCACGGGATAGTCATACCCGGCAACCATTTCGTCAAAGCAAGTCATCTGTCGACGGGTCATATCGCAGTCGAGCTCATCCGCCCGGGCGAAGTGGCTCATTATACCCACGAGGTCAAGCCGTTCATGGCCGCGGGACATCACCTCCTCAAACTCCTCACGATTCAGCCCCAGACGATTCATACCGGTATCTATTTTGATCCAGCCCTTCACTGCCGGATAATCGACTAACGAGGCAATCCTGTCGAACTGATATCTGCAATGAAAAACCGTTTCAAGATTATAATGCGACAGCGCACCCAATTCTTCGGAATCCGAAAACCCCTCGAGCACGGTTATCGGTTTGCGGATGCCCATCTGCCGTAATTCAATGGCCTCTTCCACACGCGCCACCCCGAAGGCATCAGCATCAGACATTCCATTTTCAAGAATTTCATAGCCGTGGCCATAAGCATTGGCCTTGATTACCGCCATAATGCGACTGTCAGGCGCTCTGGTTCGAACAATCTCGATGTTGTGTCTGAGTGCATCGACATCGATGATGGCTGTAGGCACGTTAGGCATAAGAAAATTTCAGAAACCAGACCTTACAAATAATCTTCATATCCCTGCGCAAGATCTTCAAATTTGGTGTACTGGCCAATAAACGCCAATTTCTTACGACCGATCGGGCCGTTTCTCTGTTTCAGGATCAACACCTCTGCAATTCCTTTTTCTGCATCCTCGTGATACACCTCGTCGCGATAGATCGCCATAATCACATCGGCATCCTGCTCGATGGCACCGGACTCTCTCAAATCCGCCATTTGTGGTCTTTTATCCGGTCGCTGTTCAAGCCCACGATTCAACTGAGACAGCGCCATTAACGGGCAATTGAATTCCTTGGCGATACCCTTGAGTGATCGAGAGATTTCCGAAATTTCGCCGGTACGATTTTCCGGCGTACCGGCAATTTGCATCAACTGCAAGTAATCCACGATGATCAAGCCTAACTGCCCATGCTCCCTCGCTACGCGCCGAGCCCGCGCGCGAATCTCATTGGGTGTCAAAGCAGCCGTGTCATCGACAAATAGCGGTTTATCATTCAACAAGGTAACGGCAGAGGTAAGCCGCGGCCAGTCGTCATCACCCAATTGCCCTGTACGAATTTTATGCTGATCGATTCTCCCCAGCGAAGACAACATTCTCATGATCAGCGAATCCGATGGCATCTCCATACTGAAGATCAACACGGGCTTATCGCCGGATATAACCGCATTTTCCGCAATATTCATCGCGAAACTGGTCTTTCCCATGGAAGGTCTGCCGGCGACAATAATCAGATCGGAATTCTGCAAGCCGGAGGTAATCTCATCTAAATCGGCAAAACCGGTGCTCAACCCGGTTAACGCTCCCTTGCTCTGGAACAGCCGATCGATGGTTTCAACTGCCTTCGTCAACAAAGGGCGAATAGAAGCGGGGCCGCCTGTATTTGGCCGATCGTCGCCGATTTTAAAAACTCTGGACTCGGCCAGATCGATGAGCGTGTTGCTGTCTCTTCCCTGCGGGTTAAAGCCACTTTCGGCGATTTCGTGACCCACCGAAATCAGGCGCCTGATGGTTGCTCTTTCAACGACGATATCAGCGTAGGCACGGATGTTGGATGCGGTTGGGGTGTTGTCGACAAGTTCGGTCAGATAAGCGAGACCGCCAATATTCTCCAACTCATTGATAGCGTTCAAAGCTTCGGAGATGGTAATGATGTCGAGTGGCTTATTTTGTTCTGCGAGGTTAACCATGCACCGGAAGACGGTTCTGTGATCGCCGCGATAAAAGTCTTCCGCCGTTACGGTCGCGGCAATCGTATCCCAGGCAGTATCATCGAGCATGAGGCCGCCCAGAACCGAACGTTCCGCCTCAAGCGAGTGAGGAGGAACCTTCAGCAAGCCGGCAGTGGTATCGTCCGATGCGGTCGCCAAAAACCTTCTCTCGCCGATTCAAATTTGGACGACTAGATTACCTTCTATTGCTCGGCAATAACACCCAGTTTAAGGACAGCATCGACTTCCGGATGAACTTGCACATCGATTTCATATTCCCCAAGCGCGCGAATAGGGCCTTCAGGCAGGTTGATCTCGCTGTTGTCAATCTCAACGCCGCGCTTTACAGCCGCTTCGGCAATGTCACGCACAGTGACGGAACCGAACAGCTTGCCTTCTTCCCCGGCCTTGACCGTCAACGTAATATCCAGGCCATTGATCTGCTCAGCTCGCGTTTTAGCTTCAGCCAGCTTCTCATCCGCAATTCGCTGAAGTTCTGCTCGTCGCTCTTCAAATGCTGCCAGATTCTCCCTGGTTGCCGGCACCGCGATGTGTTGGGGGATCAGATAGTTCCGGCCATAGCCGGCCTTCACGTTGACCTTATCGCCCAACTCGCCCAGATTACCGACGTCTTGTAATAGTATGACTTCCATTTATTACACCTCTTACTCTTTCTGAAATCGTTTTCGCAAGTCCAACCCGCTGTCCATCAGCGCCCCCGCAACAAGCAACGGGTAAACAAGTTGGGGAACGAGCATTAACAATATGTAAAACCCGACGACCCACCCGGTCGACAATTCATTATAGCTTATTGCCCAATGGGCCAACCCCAGCGCTGCCATGACCAGCGGTACCGTCAGAACAGGTAGCCAGCGTGCCAATTCGGGTATGTCCGACAGGGCACAGCCTACCATAAGCACCACGATGACCGCAGAAACCGGCGGCAGTAGCCGGAGCTGGTGAAATTCCTTCGAGAACCCACCCGGATTGTACAACTCGCTTTGCCACCACCTTGCCAGGGCAAGCAGACCAAGCATGACAAACGCCTGACCCATGGCGAAAAACCCGATCAACACCTGACGTACGTTCTCGACGCCCTCCGTCGCCTCCATGGTGCCGGTAAGCTCCTGATACCATTGCACCCATATGTCCAGTAAATCCGTGGCGATGACGCTAAAAACCCAGGCACCCACTCCTGCAATCGGGACAGCACCAACAAGAACCCACTTCCAGGACATTGTCGTCCGCAATGTATGTGCCAGAACTGCCGTGCCAAGAAGTGTTATGATCGGCCCGGGATCACCGCTAAACGTATAAATCACCGCAAGCGGCAAACAGGTCCAGGCGATGACCAGCAGTCCTTCAGGCAACCCCCTGCGAAGCAGAACCAGGGAAGCAACAGAAGTGCTGAGCAAATGCAGCAAAGGTAGCGGAGCAGCAAGGACGCTGACCCCAATGGCCTGGGGCCTGCCTCGCATGACAAATTCCGCCAGGGCTCGCATGGCTATGTGTCCGCCAGACCTGGCTGACTATTGATGATTGTCGGTATAAGGGATTAACGCCAGATAACGCGCACGTTTG
Source organism: Pseudomonadales bacterium (assembly GCA_040905125.1). GTDB lineage: Bacteria > Pseudomonadota > Gammaproteobacteria > Pseudomonadales > Azotimanducaceae > JBBDSF01. The sequence goes on from JBBDSF010000040.1 coordinate 17,694, forward strand.
ATCGCCTTTGCCAACTGCCGTTGATATCTTGCCTTGGTACCGGTAATCCGGCTGGGGACAATCTTGCCTGTTTCCGAAACATAGGCCTTCAACGTCTCTATGTCTTTATAATCTATTTCGGTTACACCCTCAGCGGTAAACCGACAAAATTTTCTTCTTCGATAAAAGCGTGCCATATGGACCTCCGGTTAGCTGTCGTCTTCTTCGGTGACGACGTCTTCGTCGAGTGATTCAGAATCGTCTTCGTCGTCCGACTCGTTATCATTGGCATCGTCTCGAACCACCGGTTCATCACGGTCTCTTCTGTCCCTGCTTTCCTTCTCCGCCTTCATGATTGGAGAATCTTCGGTCACGGGACCCTTTTTCTTCATAATGAGGTTTCGCAAAACAGCATCGTTGAAGCGGAAAGCGACATTGATTTCTTCGAGTACCTCCTCCGTACATTCGACGTTGAGGAGGGCATAATGCGCTTTGTGAATTTTGTTTATGGGATAAGCAAGCTGGCGTCTGCCCCAATCCTCTACCCGGTGAACTTTACCACCACCGTCGGCAACCAGCCTGGAATACCGGTCGATCATTCCCGGCACTTGCTCGCTCTGGTCAGGGTGGACCAGAAACACGATCTCATAATGTCTCATTGAGAGCTCCTTATGGGTTGATGCCACCTGGACTTTGGCCAGTGCGGCAAGGAGTAGTCGAAAGGGGGCGAATTGTAGAGAAAGGTACAACAACAATCAAGATAACAATCTGCCGGGCTGGAATCTGTTATTCCGCGCGGATTCGCTGTCGGTAGACTTCATAGAGACAAATGCCGGCTGCCACGGAAACGTTGAACCCCGGTTCTGCATTGACCATCGGGATATTAGCCAATACATCGCAATGTTTGCGGGTATTGGGACGAATCCCTTTGTCCTCTGCGCCCATGACCAGGGCAATGTCGGTTGTCATATCGACGCCGGCGAGCGGCTCAGCGCTATCCGCCACGGTACCTATAATCCACACACCTTCACGCTTGAGCCTCTCCAGAGTCCGCGCCAGATTAACCACGTCGATCACCGGGACCTGTGCGGCCCCGCCGCTGGCGGTCTTCAGTGCTGCACTGTTAAGCGGCGCGCTGCGGTGCCTGGGCGAAATTACCGCGTCGACGCCCATGGTAGCGGCGCTACGCAGGCATGCGCCGAGATTTCGGGGATCCGTAACGCCGTCGAGAACAAGCAACAGGAGTTTATGGTGGCGGTCTTCAAGGATAGGCGCGAGAGCATCCTCGTTCAGCGCTTCCATATTCTCGATGTACAGCACAACTCCCTGGTGGGCCTTGCCGCCCAGCCGATCCAGCATTTCTACCGTTACCCTGTCCACCGGGCAATCACAGGCGGAGGCAAGCTGAGTCACATCTTCGAGTCTCGCGGACAATTTACCTTCCCGGACCAGCAGACGGCTTGCCTCGCTACCCCGGGCACGAAGCCAGGCAGACACCGAGTGTACACCGTAGATCATATGGCTCGAGGCCGTATGCTCCATCTCAGCGTTTTTTCCGTGGCTTGCGCCCCGGCGGGCCCTTCTTGTCCTTCTTGTCCTTTTTGCCCGTTCGTGGTTTGCCGGTCTTCGAGCCTGACCTGGCCTTCGGTGAGGATTTCTTCGAAGGCGTTTTCTTTTTCTTCGACTTCAAGCGACCGGTCAGCGGCGAATGAGAGATAACCTCAAAGTCTATCTTGCGTTCATCAACGCTGACCCTGGCGAGCTGGACTCGCACGGCATCGCCAATACCATAGCATTGATTGCTACGTTCACCCACCAGACATTGTTCGGCTTCTTCATAATGAAAATAGTCGCCCGTCAGCGTGCTGACATGCACCAGGCCCTCCACGTATATGTCTTCAAGTTCGACGAAGAAACCGAAACGGGTCGCGTTAGTGATAACACCCTCGAATTCGTCGCCAACCCGATCGCTGACATAATCACACTTCATCCATTCAAGTACATCATACACGGCACCTTCCGCTCTTCTTTCGGCATAAGAGCAATGTTCGCCAAGTGAGATAACGTCTTCGTCCTCGTAGGGATAGAAGTCCGTGCGACTTCGTCCACCAAATCGCTCAACATACTTGCTTGGCTCGCTGCCATGAATCACAGACTTGATTAACCTGTGGGTCAGCAAATCCGGATAGCGGCGAATCGGCGATGTGAAGTGGGTATATTCCCGGAAGTTCAGACCGAAATGTCCCTTGTTATCCGGTTGATAGACCGCTTGCTTGAGTGACCTTAACAGAACGATCTGTAAAACATGCCCGTTCTTCTTGTCGCGCAATTGTTCAATGACCCACTGATAGTCCGACGGCGTCGGGATCGTGTTGCCGCCCAGAGTAATCCCGAAACTGGTCAAAAATTCCCGAAGATACTCTACCTTTTCGGGCTCGGGCCCTTCATGTATCCGGTACAAACCCGTAATATCATGCGCCGAAATGAACCGGGCCGCACATACATTGGCGCATAACATGCACTCTTCCACGAGTTTATGCGCATCATTTCGTTTGCGGGGCGTTATCTCCGCGAGACGGCCATCATTGTCAAAATCGAACTCGAGTTCCGTAGAGTCGAAGTCCAGTGTCCCACGCTCAGCGCGACGTTCCGTGAGCACATCGTACAGGCTATACAACTCGTCGACATTGCGGACCACATGCCGATAGTCGTTTCTCGCCCGCTCACGTTTGTCACCATCTTTGCCGATGATTTCGGCGACAACTGTATAGGTGAGACGCGCTGCAGATTTGATGACGCCTTCATAAAACTGATAACCGCTGATCCGTCCACTTGACGAGATCGTCATTTCACAGACGACCACCAGCCGATCGACTTCGGGGTTGAGCGAGCACAATCCGTTCGACAACTTCTCAGGCAGCATGGGGACAACATACTGGGGAAAATATACCGACGTTGCCCTTTCATAGGCGGCCTGATCCAATGGCGTGCCTCTGTCGATGTAGTGCGCCACGTCGGCAATGGCAACGAACAGGCGCCATCCACCGCCTTTGCGTGACTCGCAGTAGACGGCATCATCAAAATCCCGGGCATCTTCACCATCTATGGTGACAAATGAAAGTTCTCGCAAATCCTTGCGATTTTTTTTGTGCGCTTCCTGAACCTCGATCGGAATGCGATCGACCGCTTCGATAACATCGTCAGGAAAATTGACCGGAATCTCGTGGTTTCTAAGAGCGATTTCCACTTCCATGTCCGGCGTCAAATGATCACCGAGCACTTCTGCGATTTCTGCCACAGCCAGACTATGAAAGGAAGGCTGTTCAATGATGTTACCGACAACGATCTGGCCACTTTGGTACTGGTCAAGCTTTTCGTCCCGCACGATAATCTCATGCGTTATCCTGTTGTTCAGCGGCTCGATAAATGCAAGACGCCCCTCAAGATAGAACCTGCCAACGAGTTGCTCGGTGTTGCGCTCGATAACTTCGACAATTTCCCCTTCTACTCTTCCCCGGCGATCTTTTCCTCTGACACGGACAAGTGCGCGATCACCGTGAAAAACTGACCGCATCTGTCGATGAGACAGGAATATATCGTCTTCAGAATCCTCGGAAACCAGAAAACCGTAGCCATCAGGGTGAGCGCTCACTTTCCCTGCAATCAGCTCCATACGACTTGCAATGGCGTACACATTCCTCTGATCAACCATGAGTTGACCATCGCGAACCATGGCTTTTAGCCGATTGCGAAGCGCTTGCTGGTCTACCGAATCCTCCAGACCCAGTTTCCTGGCAAGTTGTTTCAGAGCGATCGGTTCTCCATGCTCTTGCATAGTGGACAGGATGAACTCCCGGCTGGCTATAGGTCGCTCATAGTTTGCCGCTTCCCTGTCTTTTTGCGGATCTTTTTTCAATCGTGAACCCTTCTTCAATCTGTAATTTTTCGGCCAGGTTCTGGATTGACAGAAACCATGGCCCCTAGTAATCTTCGCCGTCCGCTTCCCTGCCGAGGTGGTGAAATTGGTAGACACGCTAGCTTCAGGTGCTAGTGGGGGTAACCCCGTGGAGGTTCAAGTCCTCTCCTCGGCACCAACAACGCTATTTTAACGCCGGCCACGATAGACTACACGTGGGCAGTTCTCAAAGTGTTTTTCCCATGCGCGATTTAACGAGCGGGACGGCACTACGCGAATGGATTTTTCAACATGATCGTATCGGCACGATCGGGGCCCGTAGACACGATGTGTACAGGGATCTCACATATCTCTTCAATAGTATTCAGATAGCTCCGCGCTGCGTCCGGTAATTCGTCAATTGACCTGGCACCGGTGATTTTTTCCTGCCAGCCGGGTAATTCCTCATAGACCGGTACCGGGCGGTCCGAATCAGGATTTTCGTAATTCACGCACAGCGCGATCTTCTCAAGCCCGTCAAGAACGTCCATTTTGGTAATACACAATCCCGAAATGCTGTTAATCTGGATCACCCTCTTGAGCGCATAGGCGTCGAACCAGCCACAACGCCGGGCCCTGCCCGTGGTTGCGCCGAATTCCTGACCGTTCACGGCCATGTGACTGCCACTTGCATCAAAGAGCTCAGTCGGAAACGGCCCCTCACCCACGCGTGTCGTATAAGCTTTGGTAATCCCGAGGATGTAGTCAAGATCTCTGGGTCCAACACCACAACCACTGCCAATAGCACCCGCCGTCGTATTGGAGGAGGTAACAAATGGATAGGTTCCCTGATCAATATCGAGCAATGAGCCCTGGGCGCCTTCAAAGAGAATGTTGGCGCCATCCTTTCGCAGCGTCTTCAACCGGTCAACCACATCCCCGACCATCGGCTCGATCTCGTCGGCAAATCCCAGCCATGTCTCCAGAGTCTCGTTAAAATCCACGGCATCCGTATTAAAGTAATTCGTCAGAACGAAATTGTGATAATCCATGATTTCTTCCAGGTTGGACCTGAAGTATTCCGGATTAAACAGGTCCCCAAGTCGCAGCCCGCGTCTTGCCACCTTATCTTCATAGGCCGGACCGATTCCTCTGCCCGTGGTACCAATCTTCTGATTCCCGCGCAGGTTCTCCCGCATTTTGTCGAGCGACACGTGATACGGCAATATCAGCGGACATGCTCTGCTTATTAACAACCTGTCTCGCACTTTAACGCCTGCAGACTCGAGCTCCCGAACTTCGTTCAGAAAGTCCGGCAGCGACAGCACGACCCCGTTACCGATCAAGCACTGGACGTTTTCGTGCAGAATACCGGAAGGTATTAAATGAAGAATGGTTTTGACGCCATTGACAACCAGGGTATGACCGGCATTATGGCCACCCTGGAAACGTACGACGGCGGCCGCGGAGTCCGTCAGCAAATCCACTACCTTGCCTTTGCCCTCGTCTCCCCAGTGCGTTCCAATAACAACAACATTCTTACCCATACATCCCAATCCTGATTATTTGTCACCCGATGGCAGCAGCTGCCACTCGCCTGATACTTTCTCGAGCCTGTACGGGCAATGTTCGGCAACACTTTCTGACTCGATAACAATATATCCTTGTGCTCTCAATTCATTCATTTTCCGCCATCGATCGGCATCCTGATCTCCCGCGCCCGGCGCCAACACGCGCGAGGATTCGCCTTGAGTCAGCTCGATATGAGCAGACAGCGCCTTGATATCTACATCGAAACCGGTGGCATCTCTGGTGCGGCCGAATACCTCGCCGATATGATCATAACGCCCGCCCTTCGCAATACGCTGACCCTTCAGGTATGTCGCACACACTATTCCGGTGTGATAGTTATAGCCGCGCAACTCACTTAAGTCGAAGTACAGGTCCAGGCCTTCAAATCGCCCACTAATGCCGCGAGCAATTTCATCGAGGTTGTCCAGACGAGCCAGAATACCAGGATAGTCTACAAACAATTGTCGCGCTCTCCCGAGAACTTCCCGATTACCACACAAATCCGGCAACTCAAGTATCAATTGGCTGATGAAAGCCGGTATGTCCAGTTGCTCCAGCACTTCTTTTAAATCTGGTATCGCCTTTTTCTGGATCAAATCGAACAGGCGCTCCTCAGTGTCGGCTGAAATACTCGCCAGCCGGACCAATTCTCTGAATATCCCGACATCGCCCAGTTCCAGGTGTACCGAATCGATCCCCAGTGTCCGCAACGACTCGACCATGAGACTGACCATTTCCAGGTCGCCAGCGTTACCGGATTCGCCGAACATCTCTGCACCCACCGTTATCGGTGTACGTGACGCAAGCATGTTATCCGCCTTGGCATGCAGCACGGTGCCCGCATAGCAAAGTCGAACGACACCGGGGCGATTAAGGCTATGAGCGTCGATGCGCGCAACCTGGGGCGTGATATCAGCACGTATGCCCATCATCCTTCCGGATTCCAGGTCTGTGACCTTAAAGGTTTTGAGGTCAAGATCTCGCCCGGTACCTGTCAGGAGGGATTCAAGAAATTCAACCATGGGCGGGATGACATATTCATACCCCCAGGACACATACAAATCCAGCAACTGTCGCCGGATAAATTCAAGATTTTGTGCCCGAGGTGGAAGCACCTCTTCGATCCCGTCAGGTAATAACCAACGGTCTGCAATACTCATGGGGAACTATTCTCTAGTTAATCAGATACAGGAACACGGTACCTGATAGCATACTTGCCAGGCCCACCAGTCTCATGGTCTTGTCATCGACTTCAGCCAACATGATGACCAGTTCTTTCCACCTTCTTGGATATAAAAACGGAATGATACCCTCGATGACCAGAACCAGACAAAAGGCGACACCCAGATCACGCCACACGATATATCTCTCACATTTGTCACATCAGCCGACAGCAGCCCGATACAATATAAACTGACGCTGGTTACTCCTGTGACCCCTGACTGTTATTAAGATAACGGAAGAAGTCGCTGTCCGGTTCGAGTAACAAGATGTCACTCTTGTTCGAGAAGGTATTCCTGTACGCGGTCATACTACGATAGAACTTATAGAATTCCCGGTCCCGATTATAGGCGTTCGCATAAATTTTGGTGGCTTGGCCGTCACCTTCACCGCGCGTGTTCTCCGCCTCACTATATGCCTCGGCGAGAATGACCTGGGTTTGCCTGTCCGCATCCGCCTCGATACCGGCAGCCAGCTCACGGCCCTGAGCGCGATGCTCACTGGCTTCAATTTCACGTTCCGTATTCATCCGCGCATATACAGATTGACTCACTTCGTCCGGCAAATCGATACGTTTAACCCGCACATCGACAACCTCGACGCCGAGTTGCTGTCTGGCGACGACGTCAGCCTGCCGTGTCAGCGCTTGCATCAATTCGTCACGCTCTCCTGATACCACCTCATGAAGCGAGCGGTTACCGACTTCGTTTCTAAGCCCGGTATTGATTCGCTGCCGAAGCAAACTTGCCACGCGCAACTCATCACCCGCGGTAGACGTGTAGAAAGTCTGCACATCATCGATGCGATATTTCACGAAAGAATCCACGATAAGCGCTTTTTTCTCCAGCGTCAGGAATCGCTCCGGCTCCGCATCAAGCGTGACCACCCGACCGTCGAATTTCCTCACCTTGTTGATAAATGGCATTTTGAAGTGCAGGCCAGGTGGCACGTCGTTGCGAACGACCTTGCCGAACTCAAGCAGGACGGCCCGCTGCTTCTCGTTGACGATAAAAACGGAATTGAAGCCGAGAACGACGAGAGCGACCACAATAAGACCAAGTACTGTTGCTCTGGCAGACATTATCGTTCTCCTCCTCTGGTTACGCCCCGGGGGCTAAGTCCTCCGCCGCTTCTGACGGTGACGGGGGAATTTCGATTTCCGGAAGACCTGCCGGAGTCATTGGAGCTGCTTGAAGAGGACTGATCTTTCGCCCGGTCCACAATCTTGTCGAGAGGCAGATACAGTATGTTATTGCCACCCTCTACATCCACCATCACCTTGGTTGCGTTTGACATGACCTGCTCAAGGGAGTCCAGATATAGCCGCTCCCGGGTGACCTCGGGTGCCATGCTATATTCCTGGTACAGGTTGTTGAATCGCTGGGCATCACCTTCGGCTCGCGCAATCACGCTCTGCTTGTAACCCTGCGCCTGTTCTCTTAATTGACGGGCTTCACCACGTGCCTCCGGGATCACCCGGTTGGCGTAAGCGTTGGCTTCGTTCCGGAAGCGCACCTCGTCCTCTCGCGCCTGGATGACATCATCGAATGCCGCTTGCACGGCCCTGGGGGGTGCGGTCTCGTCCACATTGACCTTGCTGACCAGAATTCCCGTACCATACATGTCCATATAACGCTGGACTCGCACGGCGACCGCCTCGCCCAGCAGGGCACGACCCTCGGTCAAAACCGAGTGCATTTTGGCACTGCCGACTTCGTGTCGCAGCGCGCTCTCTGTGGACTGTTGCAAGCTTTCATCCGGTGACCGAACTTCCAATAGATACTTTTTGACGTCATCGATAATATACTGGATCTCCATATTCACCCTGACAATGTTTTCGTCTTCCGTGAGCATTTCGCTGTCATGGCGCCTGGATCGCACCTGCGTCACATTGGCAACCAGTACCTCGTCGATCAAGGGCGGATTCCAGTGCAAGCCGGGCTGAACGACCTGCTCTAACGCCTTACCAAATCGAAGAACCACGGCCCTTTCCTGTTGATCGACCTGATACACGCCCATTACCGCCCAGATCAATATCAGCACACCGAGTCCAGCCACGAACATTTTGCTACTGGGCAAATTGCCGCCGCCACCGGCTCCGCCGCCGCCACCGCCGCCAAACATGCCGGTCAGGCTGTTCTGTAGCTTTTTAAATGCTTCATCCAGATCAGGCGGACCATCGCCTCCCCGGTTACCCCAGGGATCCTTGTCTTTTCCGCCACCAGGCTCATTCCAACCCATAATTGTCTCCGTCTCGGTTCCCTCTCGGGGAAACGTGTATTTTCACACTTATAAAGCCAATAGTCATATGTGCAGACCAAAAAAAATGAAAAAGGTATTTCCGCTATTTACCGCTACAACTTACAGCGACAGCGCGACATCCGCATGGCTCGCCAGATGCTGCAAGCGATGTTCTTCGATGCGCACATGTATGTTGATAGTACCATCATCGCTGGTATGTTCGTCTACGACAGCGCCGAGGGCAAACAGCCGGGCTCGCAGTTGCCCTTGATGAGGCCCCAGACTCAGGGTCGTTTCGATGACCTCGCTGGCAAGACGCTCGCTGATTGCATCCGTGAGCAGCGTCATGCCGGTCCCTTGCAATGAGGATACCCAAACCCGGACGGGCTTGCCACTTTCGTCCCTGTCGACACGCGGCGATTCTCCCAGCAAATCGATCTTGTTGTATACGACCAGCTGGGGAATCTTGTCAGCTTCGATTTCCTTCAGGACCCGATTTACCTCGGCAGACTGTTCACCGTGATCAGGCGCCGATGCATCAACCACGTGGAGGACAAGATCAGCGAGCCTGACTTCTTCGAGTGTGGCCCGAAATGCATCGATCAAACTATGAGGCAGGTCACGGATGAATCCCACCGTGTCAGTCAGTACCACATTACCCATGACCGGGATCTCAAGTTTTCTCAGGGTCGGATCCAGCGTCGCAAACAGCTGGTTTGCCTCACGCACATGAGCGTTACAGAGACAATTGAACAGGGTCGACTTGCCCGCGTTCGTATAGCCAGCCAGGGATACGGTTTTGATATCGGCACGGTGACGCGCTCGTCTGTTCTGGCTTCGCTGCCTTCTGACCTTCATCAAGCGCTGATTAATCTGTCGAATTCTGTCACCTATCATGCGCTGGTCGGCCTCGAGCTGGGTCTCCCCCGCACCGCCGAGCCCCATGGCCGCTCCGGTTCCTCTGCCGGAGCCACCTCTTTGACGATCCAGGTGAGTCCACCCTCGTATGAGACGCGTTGAGGCATGTTCCAGTTGAGCCAGTTCGACCTGCAACTTACCTTCATGGGTTCGTGCCCGTTGAGCAAAAATATGCAAAATGAGACCGGTACGCCCAAGTACACGGCGGCACAGCGCGTTTTCGAGGTTTCGTTCCTGCGTGGCGGTCAGTTCCTGATCGAACAGTACCAACCGGGCCTCATCTACCTGAAGCGCGGCTTCAATCTCTTCGAGCTTGCCGGAGCCGACAAAGGTTTTCGGATCCGGGTGGCGGCGCCTGGCAGTAACGGAACCTACCGGGTGCAGGCCTGCCGAGAGCGCAAGCTCCCTGAGTTCCGCAATTGTCCCGGGATCTTTATTATCCCGCTCTACATGAACGAGCAGGGTGTCTGTCCCCGCTTCCGGCCTTTCAAAGAACAAACGAATCTACCCGGAAAGTGACACCAGCATCGACCTTATTCGGCAAGGTCATCGTCATCGGCAATCGACGGTACCTTGACATTCCGGGAAGGAACCACAGTCGAGATGGCAGACTTGTAAATCATCTGGCTTACCGTGTTGCGCAATAGAATCACGAATTGATCGAACGATTCTATTTGGCCTTGTAGCTTGATACCGCTTATCAGGTAGATAGACACAGGTATCCGGTCTTTCCTTAAGGCGTTCAAGTAAGGGTCTTGTAGTGATTGCCCTTTTGACATTTCATTCTCCTTTTTCTTGCCCTGGGAAGCCAGGGGCGGGCCGGCATATGCCAGGCCAAAGCTGGTTATTTTCTAATATGCTGGTGGATTCTAAAACTTTCAAGGCCTGTTCGATGTGAGGCTCATCAATTTTCTTGACATTATTCCAACTTCGCAACCAGGTCATCTGATGCTTGGCCAGACGGCGGGTCGCGACTACTGCTTTTTCAATCATCGTCTGAGACGTTATCCGGTTCTCCAAAAATTGCCATGCTTGTCGATATCCGACTGCTCTGATCGCTGGTAGTTCCTCATCCAGGTCACCACGATCGTGCAGCCGCCGCACTTCGTCGATGAAGCCGGCATCGATCATGGCGGCAAACCGTTCAGAGATGCGCCGATGCAGTTCGGCGCGATCTTCCGGCATGATGGCCAATTCGCACAAACGGTACGGTAAGGGTTCATGTTCACCGGTATGCATCTCACTCATGGGCTGGCCGGTCACCTCATATATCTCCAGTGCTCGCTGCAGTCGTTGGGGATCATTGGGATGAATTCGAGCCGCCGCAGCCGGGTCGACGGTTGCGAGTCTGGCATGGACGGCCGGCCAGCCTTGCTCGCTCGCCATGTCCAGGATCTTCTGCCGAACCCGTGGATTCGCCGAGGGCATACCCGCCAAACCTTCTTTTAAGGCCTTGAAATACAACATGGTGCCGCCAACCAACAGGGGAATTCTGCCTCGACGGCTAATCTGCTCCATTACCTTGAGTGCATCTTGCCTGAATTCCGCGGCTGAGTAGCGATTGGCCGGGTCACGTATGTCGATCAGATGATGCGGTATTTCATCACGAATATGCTGATCCGGTTTCGAAGTACCGATATCCATGCCGCGATAGACCTGCGCTGAATCGACACTGATTATCTCAAACGGCAATCGCCTTGCCAGCTCCAGCGCCAGATCCGATTTGCCCGCGGCGGTCGGCCCCATCAAGCTAACGGCGACCGACAAATCAGCGACCCCTCAGAAACAACTCGTCGAGATCGGCTATCGTCTGCTCCGTCCAGGTAGGCCGACCGTGATTACATTGTCCGCTGCGTTCGGTCGCTTCCATATCGCGTAGCAGCGCGTTCATTTCAGGTATCGTCAATCGTCGGTTTGCACGGATAGAGCCATGGCACGAGATGGTCGAAAGAAGCTCGTCACGGTGTTGCATGACGCTGTCGGTAGAACCGAATTCAACCAAATCCGAAAGGACATCACGAACAAGCTGTTCAGCTTCCGATTTGTGTAACAGTGCAGGTACCGATCTCACCATAATGGATTCTCCTGAAACCCGCTGCAACTCGATACCCAACGCCAACAATGATTCGGCAAATTCTTCCGCGACCGCACATTCGCGCTCGGACAAGGACAATGACAGGGGCACCAGTAGTGGTTGCGACTTGATCCCTTCGCTGTCGAGCGCCTGCTTCATACGTTCATAGGTGATTCGTTCATGGGCCGCGTGCATGTCCACAATAACGAGGCCCCGTTCAGTTTCGGCCAGAATATAGATGCCATGCAGCTGAGCGATTGCGTATCCGAGTGGCGGCCGCGTTTCATCCTTGTTGTCCAATTGAGCACCGGAAACCAGGGTCTGATAATGGGCCAGTTGCTCACCCGCATGAAAAGCATCAGGATTTGATGAACCCGGTTTTATTGGCCCATGGGAAGAGGGTCGGTGAGAGAAGCCAATATTCGATTGTACCGGATGAGACCGGGTGGCCTCGGCCTCATATACCCCGGCCGCTTCTGCCGGCTCCGGCCTGACCTCGGCCAGGGCCCTGTGTATCGTTCGAAACACGAAGTCATGAATTTCCCGGCTATTCCGAAACCTAACCTCATGCTTGGTCGGATGCACGTTGACGTCAACCATCTCCGGGTTGAGGTTGAGGAACAACGCGAACACCGGGTTGCGTCCATGGTACAAGACGTCATGGTATGCCTGCCGCACCGCGTGGCCAATCATTTTGTCGCGTATGGGGCGGCCATTCACATAGAAAAATTGCTGATCAGCCTGGCTCCGTGACCAGGTGGGCAACCCGATCCAGCCATTGAGCTTCAAACCATGGTTCTCGTCCTCGAGGTAGACCGCATTAGACGGAAAGTCCTGGCCGAACACGCTGGCGATTCGTCTTTGGGTATCCTCGCCCGACTCACCGGCTACATATTGCTTCACCTGTCGACCATTGTGCGACAGGGCAATGGCCACCCGCGAATGACTCAGGCTGACTCGTCTAACGACTTCTTCAATCCGCTGAAATTCTGTGCGCTCGGTTCGAAGAAACTTGCGCCGGGCCGGCGTGTTAAAGAACAGATCCTTGACTTCGACGGTAGTTCCCCGAGGATGAGGGGCAGGTACTATACCCGGACTCATATTCTCGCCCGCGACAGCCACCTGCCAGCCGCTTTCTGTATTGCTCTCCCGGTTGCTGGTCAGCATCAATCGCGAAACAGACGCGATACTCGCCAATGCCTCGCCGCGGAAACCCAGGGTGGAAACTGCCTGGAGATCATCAACTTCCGCTATCTTGCTGGTTGCGTGAGGGCTCAGGGCCAGAGCCATGTCTTCCGGGTGAATGCCTGCACCATTGTCACGAATACGAATCAACCGCGTACCGCCTGCTTCCAGGTCGATAACGACCCGGTCACTGCCAGCATCCAGGGAATTTTCGATCAACTCCTTGACGACAGAGGCCGGCCTTTCCACGACCTCACCCGCGGCAATTTGATTTGCCAGGCGAGTGTTCAATGTTTTGATTCGATTCATGCGCCGTCGTTAACTCGTTGGGATCTTCAGCACCTGGCCAATTTTTATTAAGTCACCATTCAGTCCGTTTATCTTTTTGATACTCTCAGCACTGATCTGATGTTTGTCAGCTATTCCGGACAGGGTATCACCACGTTCGATGACATACTCTCTCACGTCCTCATCTCCCCTTTGTTTCTGCCAGGCCAGAAGTGTTCCCGGAGGCGGGTTATTATCCATGTAATTCTTGACCCCATAAAAAATAGCCTGCGCCAGCTTTCTTTGATGACCCCTCGTTGCCAGCGCTGCGGCCTCTCCGGGATTGGAAATATATCCCGTTTCGATAAGGATGGACGGAACGTCCGGCGACTTGAGCACCACAAAACCAGCCTGTTCCACCTGTCGTTTATGCAAACGACTGACATTTTCCATGGATCCCAGCACGCGGGCACCCAGGTCCAGGCTGGCTGCGAGACTCGCGGTCATCGACAGGTCCAGCAATACGCCGGCAAGCATGTCATCTTTATCATCCAGACTGACGCCTCCCACACCGCCGATCAGATCGGCCCGGTTCTCTTTCTCCGCAAGCCAGCGGGCTGTTTCACTGGTCGCACCACGATGAGAGATCGCGTACACAGAGGCACCTTGTGCTGACGAGGTTTTGAAGGCATCAGCGTGAATGGATAGAAAGACATCGGCCCTGGCCAGCCGAGCCAGCTCTGTGCGCCTGCGAAGGGCTACATAGTAATCATCGGTTCGAATCATGTGCGGTCGATAGCCAGGCTCGCGCGCAAACAATGCAGCCACGCGTTCAGCGATAGACAGTACCACTTCCTTTTCCCTGACCCCGCCGTGACCGATTGCGCCCGGATCCTCGCCGCCATGCCCTGCATCGATAGCGATGACAACCTCCCGCATCTGGCCGGACACCCCACTGGCGGATCGTGGTTCAGCTGTCTGCTGTCGTTGTTGATCCGCCGTGTAGAGATCGACGACCAGCCGGTCCCCGTATTGCTCGATGGGTTTGAGCACGAAACTTTGGGGTTTAACGTTCTCGGTCAGATCCAGCACCACGCGTACATCCTGGCCATCGCGAATGCCCGAACGTAGCCTTCTGATCGGAGTTTCCCGCAAGTCGATATGGTCAAAATCCACCTCTAACGCGGCATTCTCGATATCGATAACCAACCGTTCGGGGTTTTCCAATGCAAAGACTTTGTGCTGCACAGGACTGCCAAGATCGAAAACAATCCGGGTTCGTTCCGGTGAGGGCCGAAGACGCACATTGTCGATGGATGCCCGATCTGCCAAAGCCAGGGGGGATAAAAACAGCGAGAAGGCGAGCGTCGCCTGGAGGGTCAGACGTAGAGAACCGGATAGCATCTGATGCACTGTCATCTGGCCAGTTCGTCTTTTTTAGTTTCAAGCCTGTGGCAGATATGCCTGCCTCGTTCCGTCCCCGATTCGATGTTGGCCTCGCGACCCTGGTCAGCGAGCCGCATTTGTATCTTCAGGTCACAGTCCGGCAAAAATCCTTCTCCGCGTTCCGGCCATTCTATCAGACATACACGCGGCCCGCCGAAATAGTCGTCAATACCCATATATTCTAGCTCGTTTGGATCGCCAAGTCTGTACAGATCAAAGTGGAATACCTGAAATAAAGCTGTCTCATAGGGCTCGACCAGCGTGAATGTAGGACTTTTGACCGGTCCCGTTACACCGAGTTCTCGCAAGAAACCACGGCACAAAGTGGTTTTGCCCGCACCCAGCTCCCCCTCGATGTAGACAACCATGCCCGTATCCAGCAGCGAAGCCAACGCCCGTCCAAGTTCCAGGGTATGAGCCTCGTTGGGAAGATGCCAGCTGAACCGATGCCTGGCGTCACTATTATCGTTCATTGAGTAAACGCCTGACGACCGGAATCAAATCTGTGGCCACCATGCCACGCTCGCCCTCCCGGGCAGCCAGATCGTCAGCCGCTCTGGCATGGACAACGGCTCCCAGAATCGCACTATCCAGGAGATTCAATCCCTGGGCCACCAGTCCCCCGATGATGCCGCTCAAGACATCGCCCATACCGGCGCTCGACATGCCAGGATTACCATAGGGACAGAGCCTGGTTGTACTCCCGGCGGCCTGCGCGTCACCACCGTAAATCAGGGTACCCGCACCTTTGAGCAATACCACGCCCCCATATGTCTCCTGCAGCCGTTGTATGGCCGTAAATCGGTTCGAGCCGTTCTCAGACGCGCCCGTCAATAACCTTGAAGCTTCACCCGGGTGCGGTGTGAGTATCCAGTTGTCGCGATGGCTTACGCTTTGGGCAAGCATATTGAGCCCATCCGCGTCGATGACCAGGGGTAGCGATTCGCCAATGATCCGCTCGAACAGACCAACCGACCATTGACTCCTGCCCAGACCCGGTCCCAGAACCACCACAGACGCGCGCTCCAACAAAGGGTCCAACTCGTCAGGCGACTTCACACCTCGCACCATTAATTCCGGTCGCCTGACTATCAGGCTTCCGGCGTGTACCGGATGCGTCGCCACACTGACCAGACCAGCGCCCGTCCGCAAGGCGGCTTCGGCAGCCATGCTCACGGCGCCTCCCATGCCGGCATCGCCCCCCACAATCAATACATGGCCAAAATGGCGCTTATGAGCGCTCCTCGATCGCCGCGGCAAAGAAGCAACATTACGCTCCCATGCCAATTTAACCGTCTCGGCGCGGACCTTCGTGTATATCCGGTCTGGTACATCCAGTGACGAGAATACCAATTCACCCGCGAGGTCCGGGCCCTGACCGGTCAACAACCCTCGCTTGAGGCCGATAAATGTGACGGTCTTTGAGGCCCGAACTGCATGGCCCAGCTCGTTGCCGGTATCCGCGCATAACCCGGATGGAATGTCCACAGCGAGTACCGGCAGATCGGCTCGATTTATCATCTGTATCGCTGCGCGATAGCGTGGCCGCACCTCTCCCTTGAGGCCGCTACCAAGCAGCGCATCGACCATGAGCTCACACTCCGGGTCAATCTCGGTACCGGATTCTTCAAAATTTTCCAGCATGGCCCCACTTGACTGGCAATATTCGAATGCGGCTGCAGCGTCATTACCAAGCTGCTGCGGGTCTCCCACCATAATCACCCGGACATGTC
>JBBDSF010000040.1:34324-50436 GCA_040905125.1 Pseudomonadales bacterium
GCAGCGTCATTACCAAGCTGCTGCGGGTCTCCCACCATAATCACCCGGACATGTCGACCTCGTTCGGCCAGCATTCCCGCCACAATGTAGCCGTCACCCGCATTGTTGCCACCACCACAAAAAATCGATACCGACTTTGCCCGGGGCCAGCGCCACTCGATGGCCTCGATACAGGCCCGACCCGCACGCCGCATCAGTTTCAGCCCGGAAATGGATTCTTCCTCGATAGCGATGCGATCGAGCTCACGGACCTGGGTGGAGGTGTACAATGAGTCAGGCAATCGATCCGGATTCACACTATTCTCCTGTTGGCATTATTCGGGTTCAGATTATAAGGTATATTAACTCGCTCACTTTAATTCTCTTACATGTCCGAGCCACTCTATCAAGACCTGACCGCAAAGGTGAAAGCCTGGGGACTCGAATTGGGCTTTCAACAGGTAGGTATCACCGACACCGATCTTGCTGAGCACGAAGCGCATCTCGACACCTGGCTGGCTGCCGGCTATCAAGGTGAGATGGACTATATGAGTCGCCACGGCACACGGCGCAGTCGCCCCGAGGAGTTGATCCCGGGCACCCGACGAATTATCAGCGTGCGAATGGACTACTTGACGGATACGAGTATCAGCGTCGCGCTCGACGATCCTGAAAAAGGCTACGTATCGAGATATGCGCTGGGCCGTGATTATCACAAGGTACTCAGAAAAAGGCTCGCAAAATTACAGACCAAAATGCTCGCCTGGCTTGAAGACAATGGCTTGACGGGATTCAGCGCAAGAGTCTTCACTGACAGTGCACCGGTTTTGGAGAAGGCGGTGGCCGAGAAGGCGGGCCTGGGCTGGATTGGCAAGAACACGCTTCTGCTTAACCGACACGCAGGATCATGGTTTTTCCTCGGCGAGGTCTACACTGACGTGCCGTTGATCGTCGATCATGAGTCACAAACCAATCATTGCGGCTCATGTCAGGCTTGCATCGACGTCTGTCCGACTCAGGCAATCGTCGGGCCGTACCAGCTCGATGCACGGCGCTGCATTTCGTACCTGACGATCGAATACCGGGGTACGATTCCTGTAGAACTCAGACGGCCCATGGGCAACCGAATTTTCGGTTGTGACGACTGCCAGGCAGTCTGCCCGTGGAATCGTTATGCAAACATCACAAAAGAAAGCGATTTCCAGCCCAGACACGGACTCGACAGTACGGAACTGCTCAAATTGTTCAACTGGTCCGAAGAAGAGTTTTTACGTAATACGGAAGGTTCCCCTGTTCGGCGCACGGGTTATCACGGCTGGTTACGCAACCTGGCTATAGCGCTGGGCAATGCCCCCCGGCATCCGGAGATTATCAAGGCACTGCAATCCAGACTGCCGGAAGCGCCACAGATGGTTGCTGAACATATCGAATGGGCGATCCACGAGCAGACAACCAGGAAACAGCAGATCCCCGCTACAGAAGTCACCCGGTATCCGTGACTCGCGGATCAATAAAGGCATCAGGAAAGTTTGAAAAAATGATCGCGGTAATGTTTTAGTTCACCAATCGACTCACGAATGTCATCCAACGCCCTGTGCGCACCCTTCTTCGTGTATCCCTCATAGACCTCCGGACGCCAACGCCGCGCAAGTTCCTTGATGGTACTAACGTCTATGCTTCGGTAGTGCAGCCATGCCACCAGCCCAGGCATGTACCGGCTTAAAAAGCGGCGATCCTGGCCGATACTGTTCCCGCATAATGGCGACTCACCTTCATTCACATATTCCTTGATGAATTCCAGTGTCAGTCTTTCTGCCTCGGCTTCTGTAACGCCTGCCTCCCGTACCCGGTCCGCTAAACCGGTCGCAGCATGATGGGTGGTATTCCACTCATCCATTCCTGCCAGCCGCTGTTCGCTCTGATGAATCGCCAATGCTGGACCTTCCGCGAGAATATTCAGAGATGAATCTGTCACGACCGTCGCAATTTCCAGAATACGATCAGCTTCAGGGTCTAGCCCGGTCATCTCCAGGTCTATCCATATCAGATTTTCAGAGAAGGCCACTACTTAATCCCGATTACTGTACAATGCCCGTATGTTACCTGAAAATTTTGTCGGGAGAACCATGTTGGGGCCGGCAAAACTGACAGGTGGTTCCTCGCTGCAGTACAATACGCCGGCACTATTCAATTGTCACAGGCCACACAATTGCTTCCTCTTATTGTTGAACCGGCATCACTCGCGAGCCACCTGGAACACGATAACCTGTTAATTGTCGACCTTTGCAAGACAGAAACCTGGGAGCAATTGCACATTCCGGGTGCTGTTCATGTGCATCCATCCGAACTCGTATGCGGGGTCGAGCCCGCCACCGGAAAGTTACCTGAACACGAACAGCTCACTGCCCTGTTTGCACGATTGGGATACTCTCGGGACCTCCATATCGTTGCATACGATGATGAAGGCGGCGGCTGGGCAGGACGCTTCATCTGGACGCTGGATGTCATAGGACATGAAAAGTATTCTCTCTTGAATGGCGGTCTGATTGCCTGGCTGAAAGAAGGTTTTCCTGTGGAAGCCGAGTCGCGACCGCGTCCACCGGCCGACGTCGAGCTGGCAATTCATCGGGAGCAAATCGCCAGTAAGGATGATGTACTGGCCAGCCTGGAAGATCCGGACACAATAATCTGGGACGCCCGGTCGCCGGAAGAGTATGCCGGCACGCGACGAGGCGCAGCCCGGGCAGGACATATTCCGGGGGCAATCAACCTGGATTGGCTGGAGACCATGGACAAGGACAATCACCTCAAGATCCGAGACGATATCTCCGAGGTGCTTCAAGCCCGGGGGCTGACACCCGACAAAAGGATTATCACTCACTGTCAGACGCATCATCGCTCCGGACTCACCTGGCTGGTCGGCAAGGCTCTCGGCTACGATATTCAAGCGTATGACGGGTCCTGGTCCGAATGGGGCAACGATCCCGATACGCCAGTAGAAGGTCCCGCGGTACAAACAGGATGAAGTCACTATTCATTTTGCTCCAGCGGATCCTGCCCCAGCATCTGCTGTCACGATGCGCGGGTTTTCTTGCCGGGATCCGAACGCCCTGGTTCAAAAATATGGCCATCCGCCAGTTCGTACGAATATTTCACGTCAATATGAGTGAGGCTGAATCGGCACGTGCAGAAGACTACCTGGACTTTAACGCCTTTTTTACGCGCCGGCTCAAACCGAATGCGAGACCTGTTTCCGGATCAATATGCGCGCCCGCAGACGGTGTCATTTCTGCGCTTGGCTCACTCGCCGGTGGCCGGCTATTGCAGGCTAAAGGCATCACTTATTCGCTGGAGAAATTGTTGGCCGGTGCCAACGCCCCTGAGTTCGTAAACGGCAGCTTCCTCACAGTCTACCTCGCTCCGGCGGACTACCATCGCGTGCATATGCCCATATCCGCCGAACTGATGTCCTGCCGATATGTACCGGGCAAACTCTTCTCTGTTAATGAGACCACCACCACCCGGGTAACGGATCTCTTTGCCACAAATGAACGCCTGATCTGCAGTTTCCAGCGCGAAGCGGGTCCGATGATCATGATCATGGTAGGCGCCATGATCGTTGCCGGCATCCAGCCGGTTTGGCGTGAAAATCCCTGGGCTCCACGTCAACCGAATACGGAGGAGTTCAACCCGCCGCGTCCGTTTCAACAGGGCGAAGAGTTTGCCAGATTCAGGATGGGATCGACCGTAATCCTGCTGTTCCCCGAGAATGTAGATTGGCGCCCATGCCCAAAGCAGCGAATTCGATTGGGCGAATCGCTGGTCGACGGGACATGACACCAACGCTATAAGCGGATCGCCGTAAAGGGCATCACCTCGTCAAGAGTTTGACTGCCGGTAACCAGCATCAACAGCCTGTCGAGACCCATTGCAACTCCTGCACTTTGTGGCATGACAGCCATCGCATCCAGCAATTTGGTATCCACCGGGATCTCCGGTAGTCCGCACGAGACTCGTTTTCGATTATTTTCCTCGAAACGCGAGTGAAGAGTATCCCGCTCCGTCAGCTCGTAAAACCCGTTGGCCAGCTCGACGCCACGGATAAACAGCTCAAATCGATCTGCAACCAGCTGGCCCTCCTCATCCTCGCTGGTTGTCGCCAGCATTGCCTGAGTCGAGGGATATTCACGGATAAATACAGGTTGTTGTAATGATGCTTCGATTCCCGCCGAAAACAGCAGGTCCAGATAGTCATTTCGATCGCTTCCAGGGTCAAGGTGGGCCGCCTCTGATCGGGCATTATTTCCAGCCAGTTTAGCAAGCTGGTCCAGGTCCGCTATGTGTGGGTCATATCCGTACCGATCCAAAAACGAATCCTTGTAGGTTACATGCTGAAAGGCGGGAAGCGCCATGTTGAAATGCCTCGCGACTTGCGATACCAGTAATTCTACTTCTGCCATGAGTGCTTGCAGTGAATAACCCGGGCGGTACCACTCCAGCATGGTGAACTCCATATTATGCCGCGAGCCCACCTCGGCGCCCCTGAAGGCCGGACAAGTCTGATAAATGGCCCCCGAATCTGCGGCCAGCAGACGCTTCATGGCGTACTCGGGAGAGGTCTGCAGAAAGTACTGCCGCCCCCGGTGAGCGAGGACGAGATTGTCAATGTGTACATCCGTCACCCCAGCGGCTCCCAGCACCGGCGTGACCACTTCCATGACATCCTTCTCCGCGAAGAACGCCCGGATGATGGCGAGCATACTGGCTCTTGCCCGGAGCGCGTGAATCCCGGCGCCCGGACGCCAGTCGTCTTCAGCAGCGATTGTTCTCACACCGGGCAGCCTTGTTCACAGTCAGGATTTTACCCGCCCCTGATACTCCCCGGTACGAGTATCCACACGGATCACCTCGCCAATATTGATAAACAAGGGAACCTTGACCACCGCGCCTGTACTCAGCGTCGCAGGCTTCGAACCGCCCTGGGCGGTATCGCCCTTCAATCCGGGATCCGTTTCAGTGACTTCCAGTTCCACAAAATTGGGAGGTGTGACATTGATGGGCGAGTCGTTCCACAAGGTAACCTGACAGACATCCTGTTCTTTAAGCCATTGTGCGCTATCACCCACCGCGGAATTGTCCGCCGGAACTTGCTCATAGCTGCCGTCGCGTTTCATAAAGTACCAGTGCTCGCTATCGTTATAGAGATAGTCCATTTCCTCGTCCATGATATCCGCAGCTTCGATGGATTCACCGGACTTGAATGTTCGCTCCCAAACGCGTCCCGTCAACAGGTTACGCAACTTGACCCGATTGAATGCCTGGCCCTTACCGGGCTTGACGAAGTCATTCTCGACGATGGTACAAGGCTCGCCTTCCAGCAAAACCTTAAGACCGGCCTTGAATTCATTGGTAGAATAGCTGGCCATTAAACTCTCTCACTCAATAATTGTATGGCAATGATACCTCTAACCGACCCGGGTTCGCACGAGCAATCCTGGCAGTGGCATCTGACTCACGCAATCCGTGACATTAATGAGCTTGTCAGATTCCTGAACCTCGACGGTCAATTTGACCCCAAGCCGTCTTTTCCATTGCTGGTCCCTTATCCCTATGCGGCGCGAATGCGAAAGGGTGACCCGAACGATCCATTGCTGTTGCAAGTGTTGCCCGATCCGGCCGAGAGGCTGGATCGTCAAGGATATACGACTGACCCTCTGGCCGAGTCCGATCAATCGCCCGGCGGGGGGCTGCTGCACAAGTACAGGGGAAGGGTGCTCGTTATTGTATCCGGTGCTTGTGCGATTAACTGCCGATATTGTTTCAGGCGGCACTTCCCGTACCAGGATTTTCAGCCGGATTCCGAAGGATGGCAGGACGTTTTCGAGTACGTACGCAACGATTCCAGCATCACGGAAGTTATTCTCAGCGGCGGAGATCCGCTGGTTTTGAGTGACAAACGCCTTGCCTGGATTTCTGAAACCCTCGGAGAGATCCCACATGTGTCCACCCTCCGAATTCATACGAGGCTACCCGTCGTCCTTCCACAACGCGTTTGTCCAGACCTGACCCGGTGGATCGATCGCTGCCCCCTTAAAATTGTCGTTGTGATTCACGCCAATCACGCCAGCGAACTTGATGATGATGTGGCGCGTGCAATGGCAAAACTGCGTGATACGGGTAGCCTGCTCCTTAACCAAAGCGTGCTGCTGTCAGGAGTCAACGACTCGGCCGCCACGCTTGCCGATCTCTCCCGGCGCTTGTTCGATGTGGATGTTTTGCCCTATTATCTTCACCTTCCGGACAAGGTAGCGGGCACCGCTCACTTCGATGTAGCGGAGGAACGGGCACGCGGCATTTTTCGGGAGCTGGCAGGAGAACTGCCGGGCTATCTGGTACCGCGACTGGCCAGGGAAGTGCCGGGCAAACGGTCCAAAATTACCTTGGCATTTTAGACAAACGGCACTCAAAATTGTTGGCCTCTGATATAGTAACCTGCCAAGAACAGCGTTCGAGCAACGGCCGGATCCGGAAGTCATGGAATGAGTGATATAGACCCTGTCAGACTGCTAATTCTGGAAGAATCCCGGAATCGCGCGGAAGAGTTGATCGTGCTGCTTAGAACGGCCGGACGGGCTACCCGCGCACATCAAATAGAATCCGAGGCCGATCTCACGGAACAGCTCGAACATCATGTCTGGGATTTGCTGCTCGCCAACAATGAAGCCAATGGACTGACAATCGAACAGGTTATTGCTGAAATTCATCGGTATGAAAAAGATATTCCCGTCATCCTGCTAGCCAATGACCGTGAACCCCAATCTATCACCAACGGGTTAAAACTGGGCGCCCAGGACGTGGCGCTGGATGATGATGACGAACGTCTGACCCTGATTGTTGAGCGCGAGCTTATCAATCTTGATGCGCGCAGAAAGCGACGCAAAGCTGAAGCGGAAGTCAGGGAAGTGGAAAGACGCAATCAGCTGTTGCTGAACAGCTCCACATCCGCGATCGCTTACGTTCACGAGGGCATGCATATCTACACCAATAAGGCCTATGCCGATCTGTTCGGCTACGAGGACCCGGATGACTTTACCGGCATTCCTGTAATTGACCTTATCGCCGACGAGGATCAGGACAAATTCAAGAAATTTTTGCGGTCATATGAACAGGATGGAGTCGAGAACCAGGAAATCACCTGTATTGGCACAGATGGATCGAAAATCCTTTGCAGCCTCATGTTAACAACGGCTACCTGGGATGGCGAACGCTGCACCCAGATGATATTTACACCTCAGACGGACGAATCCGACGTCGCGGATCGTATCAAGGAAATATCAAACCAGGATTTGCTGACCGGTCTCTTTAACAGGCAATACTTCATCGAACAACTGGATCTCGCAGTCGATCAGGCAGCAAGCGGGGAAAATCAGTTCATCCTGTTCTACATTTGCATCGATCATTTTCCGGATATTCGAAAACAAGCCGGGATCTCCAACGCCGACCTTGTGCTTGGCGACCTGGCAACTCTTGTAAAAAGCGAAATGTCTAAAAATCAGCATATTCTCGCCAGATTTGGGGATGACGTTTTCACAATGTTGATTAAGGGTGGGGACAAAGATGATGCTTCCACCCTGGCGGAGAAACTGCGGGCCAGTGTCGACAAGCATATCTCGGAAGTATCGGGGAAATCATTTCAGGTTACACTAAGCATCGGTCTCTCGATAATCGCCGACAGCACTGCTTCCGGTGAGGAAGCTATCTCACGAGCGCACAAAGCCGCAATTTCCATCGAAGACGGCAACAACTTCTGTTTCTACTCGCCCACGCAGGTAACCGTTGGCGAAGAAGGCAAAGCCTTGACCACTGAAACGATCAAGCATATGGTCAAACAAGGTCTTAAGGACAACAGCCTGCGTCTTCTGTATCAGCCTATCATCAGCTTGCACGGTGACGATGATGAACAGTTCGAAGTATTGCTACGGCTAATCGACGAAGACGAAAACGAGATTCTTCCGGCGCAATTCCTGCCACCCGCAGAAGAGGCGGGATTGCTGGAAAAGATCGACCGTTGGGTCATTCTACAATCTGTAAAGCAGTTGGCAGAACACCGTTCAAGTGGCAGCAAGGTCAGATTATTTATCAATGTCACTCATAAATCCGTGTCCGACAACACATTCCTGCCATGGGTCAGCGTGGCACTTAAGGCGGCACGATTGCCAAGCGATGCCATCATTTTTCAAATTGATGAAACAGATGCAACTACCTATTTAAAACCGGCCGCAAAATTTACCAAGGGGCTTGAGGAATTACATTGCAAGAGCTCGATCAATCATTTTGGCTGTTCGCTTAACCCTTTCAATCTTCTGCAACATCTTACGCCAGATTACGTAAAGCTGGATGGTTCCTTTGCCCAGCAGATCGAAAACGAGGCAGACAAGCGTAAGGAGCTCATCGACATGGTGAAATCCTTGCAATCCCGGGGGGTTTTAACGGCCATCTCGGGCGTGGAATCTCCTTTGGTTCTTTCTACGCTCTGGGAAGCGGGTGTCAACTTTATCCAGGGAAACTATATCTCACCTCCGCTTGAAACCCTCGATTACGATTTCGCCAGCGAAGATCTATAATAGTCGAAGCAATCATCAGGGAGATAAAACATATCAGCGAGTCAAGTCATCCGCACGTCGAGCATCACTGTCCCTGATACCCATCAAATACAGGATGCCATCAAGGCCAAGCGTGGATATTGATTGTTCAGCGCTTTCCTTAACGATCGGTTTGGCATGAAACGCAATGCCCAGTCCCGCCATACCAAGCATGGTAAGATCGTTTGCACCGTCACCCACGGCGATGGTCTGCTCCAGCACGATATTTTCTTCGTCCGCCAGTTGGCACAATAGATGAGCCTTGCGCTCGGCATCGACAATCGGTTCCAGAACATTGCCGGTCAACTTGCCATCCACAATTTCCAGCTCATTGGCATACACGTAATCGATGCCAAGTTTTTCCTGTAGGACATACCCAAAATACGTGAAGCCGCCGGATAAAATTGCAGTCTTGTAACCCAGTTTGTTCAAGGTAGCGAACAGATGTTCAGCGCCTTCCATCAAGGGAAGTCTGCCCGCCACTTGCTCAAGAGCGCTTTCGTCAAGACCCTTCAACAAAGCCACCCGTTTTTTCAGGCTTTCGCTGAAATCGAGTTCACCCCTCATGGCCCTTTGGGTGACAGCGGCAACCTCCTCGCCGACACCGGCAAGTGAGGCAAGCTCATCGATGACTTCGGTATCGATTAACGTTGAATCCATGTCAAATGCGACCAACCGGCGATTCTTCCGGAAAATGCTGTCTTCCTGAACGGCAATGTCCACATCGTATTCTTGAGAGACGTTCATTAACTCATAGCGAAATCCGGCTTGATCTTTGGGCGTCCCACGAAGGGAAAATTCCACGGACGCTTTTGTCTTGCCCTGTTCAGCTTCAAGCGGGACACGACCTGAAAGCCGAATAATGTTGTCGATATTCAGGTGATTGTTTGCAATGACGCGGGAAACCTTCGCCAAATGAACAGCTCTTATACGTCTGGCCAACAAGGTAAGAATGAACCGCGATCGCCCCTGAAGTCCCACCCACTCCTTGTACCGGGTCTCCGTAACATGGCTAAAAGTTATGTGTATATCCAGCTCATGGGCGCGATACAACAGCTCCTTGTAAAGGCGGTCCGATTCGCCGGGAATGTTAATGAGAATGCCAAGAGACAGTTGACTATGTATAACCGCCTGACCCACATCCAGAATGTCAACATCGAAGTCACCAAGCAGTTCCGTAATTGCTGCCGTCAAACCGGGCTTATCCTCGCCCGACACATTGATAAGTACTAGTTCAGCCACGTCATGATCACAGAGTCGATTTGGGTCATTATCCTTCATTAGGGCACAAGAACACAAAAGCGTAAAATTAGAATTGCCGGCCATCCCAATCAGAGTTGGCTATACAGTCATACCTCATGGCGATGGGTTATACTTGTCCCAATGTCCGAATCTGCATCTACCAAACCGTCTGAAGCTTCGTCGCGCGAGCACCCAACCGGGGACGATGCCATGCCGGTATCACAAAACAAGCAATTCGCAAGACGGCTTTCAGTGGCCGTTGCATTACCGATTATCCTGAGCGCCCTTTTGTTCACCTGGTTGCTCACCAATCACGCACACGATCAACTTAAAGATCAAGGTTACCTGATGGGGCAAGCGATCGCGGATCAACTCGCGATCTCCCTCGCTGACCACCTTGTCAACGACGACCTGCTCAGTCTCCATGTCGTCCTGTCAGAACTCACGGTTCGCGGCAATTTCGATTTCGCTTCTGTGTACAGTTCCGATAATCGCCTGTTAGCCCAAACCGGCCAGCGAAGAGAAAATCGCGACCAGGTGATCTTTACTCGAGACATTACATTCCAGAATGTCACCGTAGGTTATGTGCAGATTGGCTTCGAGCAAGCCAATCTATACAGCAGCCCCGCCCGATTGCTGGTAATCAGTGTTGTCTTGTACATCGGTGTAGCAGGTCTGTTTTTGTTGCTTATAGCTCGTTGGCCCTCAAAAATCCGGGCCTGGCTGGTTGGCGATGTAGCCACGAGCGTCGACGCTGTATCTGGCCAGGAATCCTTCCCGGCGGATGCCGAAATCAATACGCAGGCATCCGAGATAAAGACAGTCTGTGTTCTGGTTTTGCGTATAAGGCCCGCTAGACTGGCGGGAAACTACCGGGACAGCTTTGCCAGAGCATTGTCCCTATATGGTGGCGTTATTACCAATACCGAAGCCAACGACATTAGCGCTGTATTTTCAGCCCGGGATCAGGCATTTCATGCGATTTGCGGAGGGCTGCTGGTAAAATCCATGGTTCGGCGAATTGGACCGCCCTTGAAACTTAACGGAGGCATCCACAGCGCATCAACCAATGACTTTTCAGTGGCGCAAAAACATGCCAGTTATCTTGCGTCAATTTCGGAAAACTGGTTGTTGACCAGTCATCGGATCTACGATGAAGTTGGCGACAACAACACAATTATTATGCAAGAGTTCCACAGTTCATTGACGCCCGATGGTGAGGTCTATTCAGTGAACTCACTCACCGATACCAATCAGGTGCTGATCGACAAACAGGCAGATCGGCTTATTTAATGGTCATTCTTCGCCACTGATCTTCTCGACAACGTCTACTCTTTGAAAGCCTCTGGGCAACTTGAGGCCACGGCGTGCTCTTTCTCCCTGATAATGCTCGAGATCATCCATTTTGAGTTTAAGGTTACGTTTGCCCGAGTAAACCACAAGGGTATCCACTTCGGTAAAAGTAATGATATGGCTCATCATCTCCACACGTTCGGCTACTCTGGCGGCAGGGATGTTCATAATTTTTATCCCCTTCCCCCTGGCCATGATGGGTAGTTCCGCCGCGGGAAAGATTAACAACCTGCCTTCATTACTGAAGGCCGCAAGATATTCATATTCCAGTTCGTTGATGGGGACGGGCTGCAACGTCACGCCTCCTTTGGGAACAGTAATGAGAGACTTGCCGGCCTTGTTCTTGGTCAACATATCGCCCACGGTGGTAATAAATCCATAGCCCGCGTCGCTGGCCACCAGATATTGCTGGTCAGAGTCACCCATAACGAGGCCGGTAAACCACGCACCGGAAGGAGGGTTGAGACGGCCCGTCAAAGGTTCCCCCTGTCCCCTGGCGGACGGCAGGGTATGGGCCGCGACAGTGTAGGCTCGACCCTGGGAGT
The DNA here is from genome assembly GCA_040905125.1 of Pseudomonadales bacterium. Classification (GTDB taxonomy): domain Bacteria; phylum Pseudomonadota; class Gammaproteobacteria; order Pseudomonadales; family Azotimanducaceae; genus JBBDSF01. The sequence continues at coordinate 46,086 of JBBDSF010000040.1, forward strand.
CCAGGAATACTGCGTCCTGGTTGGACCGCCCTTTCGCGGCACTCAGATAGTGGTCACCGGATCGATAGTTGAGTTCTTTCGGGTCCACATCGTGGCCCTTCGCCGCCCTGATCCACCCTTTGCCAGACATAACGACCGTGACAGGCTCGGTGGATATCAGATCCTTCTCCTTGAATGCCTGGGCTTCGTCCCGCGTTACCATGGGGGACAGGCGCTCGTCGCCATACTTTTCCGCATCCGCAGTGATCTCTTTTTTAATCAACGTCTTTAACCGCGCTTTTGAATTGATCGTCTTTTCAATATCAACTCGTTCAGCGTTCAGTTCGTTCTGCTCCGCCTTGAGCTTCTCTTCTTCCAATCGCGCCAGGTGACGAAGCCGCAGATCAAGAATTGCATTGGCCTGTGTTTCCGACAAGTTGAACCTTTCTATCAATACAGCCTTCGGCCGATCTTCATTACGAATGATTTCTATGACCTCATCGATATTGAGATAGGCCACCATGAGCCCTTCGAGTATATGAAGCCGGTCAAGTATCTTTTCCAGCCGGAACCTGAGGCGCCTCAATACGGTATCGCTTCGAAACTTCAGCCACTCACTCAGAAGATCAGTCAGTGACCTGACCCCCGGCTTTCCGTCAGTGCCAATCACGTTAAAGTTAACCCGGTAACCCCTTTCCAGGTCTGTGGTCGCGAATAAGTGGCTCATAACCGCATCCAGATCGACCCGGTTGGATCGCGGTTCGATGACGATCCGAATAGGGTTTTCATGGTCCGATTCATCCCTTAGATCTACAACCATAGGAAGCTTTTTGGCCTGCATCTGGCCCGCAATCTGCTCCAGAATCTTTCCACCCGACACTTGATACGGCAATGCCGTTATGACAATTTCCCCCGATTCGATTGAGTACACGGCCCGGGCTCTTACCATGCCACGCCCGGTTTCATAAATTTCCAACAGGGATTTCTCGTTGGAAACGATTTCAGCACCAGTGGGGAAATCAGGTCCCTTGATATGTTCACACAAGTCCTTGACGGTCGACTTCGGTTTATCCAGCAAACGAATGCAAGCGGCAGCCACCTCGTTTAAATTGTGCGGCAGAATATCGGTGGCCATACCGACAGCGATCCCGGTGCCACCATTTAGCAAGACGTTGGGTAATCTGGCGGGCAGGGTTATTGGCTCCTCCAGCGTACCATCGAAATTCGGTCCCCAGTCGACCGTACCTTGTCCCAGTTCGCCAAGAAGCACCTCGGAGTAGCGAGTCAACTTAGCCTCCGTGTAACGCATCGCCGCAAATGACTTGGGATCGTCAGCGGTTCCCCAGTTACCTTGACCATCAACCAGTGGATACCGATAGCTGAAAGGCTGGGCCATTAGAACCATGGCCTCGTAACTCGCCGAATCCCCGTGGGGATGAAATTTACCAATTACATCACCAATGGTTCGCGCAGACTTGGCATATTTGGCATCGGCGTTTAAGCCGATCTCTGACATGGCATAAATTATTCGCCGCTGAACCGGTTTAAGGCCGTCGCCAATATGCGGCAGTGCGCGATCGTTGATCACATACATCGCGTAGTTCAAGTAAGCCTTTTCAGTAAACTCTCTTAGAGAGACTGTTTCCGACATGCCTGATTGAAATAATTCACTCATAAGTGTTACCAGCGATTCCTATTTACGTTGTCACGCCTAATAATAACTGTTAGATAATTTCGGCCCGATCACCTTTTTCTTCTAGCCAGGTCCTTCTATCTGAAGCTCGCTTTTTCGACAAGAGCATATCGAGAAGATCGTTCGCCTCCGTACCTTCGCCCAGGGATAGCTGCACCAGCCGACGGGTCTCTTCGAGCATTGTGGTTTCCCGTAGCTGCATGGGATTCATTTCACCCAGCCCCTTGAAGCGCTGAACAATAACTTTGCCTTTTTTATTCTCCGCGGCGATGTGATCGAGAATGCCCTGGCGTTCCTCCTCGTCCAGCGCATAGAACACTTCTTTGCCTACATCGATGCGGTAAAGTGGCGGCATCGCAACAAATATATGCCCGTGCTCTACCAGCGCAGGAAAATGTTTCACGAACAACGCGATCAGCAAACTGGCAATGTGCAGCCCATCAGAATCCGCATCCGCCAGGATACAGACTTTGCCATACCGCAGTCCCGACAGGTTGTCGGAACCCGGATCGATACCCAGCGCAACGGAGATATCATGTACTTCCTGGGAGGCAAGAATCTCATTGGGATCGACCTCCCAGGTATTCAGGATCTTGCCGCGTAACGGCATGATGGCCTGAAACTCTCGGTCTCTCGCTTGCTTGGCGGAACCTCCCGCTGAGTCACCTTCAACCAGAAACAATTCACCCAGCATGGGATCCTCACACGAACAGTCTGCCAGCTTTCCAGGCAGGGCCGGCCCGCTGGTGACCTTTTTCCTTGCCACTTTTTTATTCGCGCGTAATCGCGCCTGAGCATGGTTTATTGCAAGCTCCGCCAGTGCTTCACCTTCGGCCACATGCTGATTCAGCCAGAGACTGAAACTGTCCTTGACAACTCCCGAGATAAAGGTGACCGCCTGGCGGGAATTGAGTCTTTCCTTGGTCTGGCCTGTGAATTGCGGGTCAAGCATCTTGGCCGAAATGACATAAGAGCATCTTTCCCAAATATCCTCGGCCGATATTTTGACCCCCCGGGGCAGCAGGTTGCGAAACTCACAAAATTCTCTTAACGCCTCAAGTAAGCCACCCCGCAACCCTGTTACATGGGTACCACCCTGCGTCGTTGGTATCAGGTTCACATAACTTTCGGTAACCAGTTCGCCGCCCTCCGGCAACCACTGAACGGCCCAATCGACGGCCTCATCGTTCCCGGCAACCGAACCCATAAACGGCTCCGCCGGCAATACCTCAAATTCGCCAAGCTCGTCAGTCAAATAATCCTTTAAACCTTCTTCGTAATACCACTCGAAGGTCTGCTCATCCTTCGTGGATGCGGTTTCATCGGTAAACGTAACTTTCAGGCCGGGACAAAGAACAGCCTTTGCGCGCAGCAAGTGTTTCAACCGCGGCACGGAAAATTTTGGCGAATCGAAGTATTTGGGGTCGGGCTTGAAGTTGATGAAGGTGCCCGTGTTCCGCTTTCCTACCTTGTCCTTGACGGTAAGCTTATGGGTCCTCTTGCCTCCCTTGAACGCCATGTGGTGCAGTTTGCCGTCGGTCTTGATATAGACTTCAAAATGCTCGGACAAGGCGTTCACCACCGAGACACCGACACCATGAAGACCGCCCGAGAACTTGTAGATGTCTCTGTTGAACTTTGCCCCGGAATGCAACCGCGTCAGAATCAGTTCAACGCCTGGAATTTTTTCCTTTTTATGTATGTCGACCGGCATTCCTCGACCATCATCGCTGACGGACATGGATCCGTCCTTACGAAGAGTTACTTTTATTTCAGTGGCATGCCCTTCCAGCGCCTCATCGACACTGTTGTCAACAACTTCCTGCGCCAGATGGTTAGGTCGGGTTGTGTCGGTATACATTCCCGGGCGTTTCCTGACCGGGTCAAGACCTTTAAGGACTTCGATGGAATCAGATTTATAACTGCTACTCGCCATAACCTTCCGCTAATGAACGATTTGAAAAGATAAACTTGAGGGGATATACAGGCGCCATCATCAAGGGAACAATACCGCCGCGATCGATACAAGAAATTATAACGCCTGCGAGCCGGAATACCGAGAAATTTTTCGACTCAGTTTCCCATTCTGTATGTCGCTTTATGGACGAGGAATGCTGACTGTTTCGAGCGATCGCCCATGACTGATACAGAAGGTCAACAGTTCACCAAAGAATCGGTTGATCTGGGACTTTTCATCGGGCTGGAACATGTGTCTGTTCGGCGTGTAATACCGGTACTTGAAATTTCGATGCCGCTCGAAACTGACTACTTCCGCGGACTTCAAATCGTGATAAATGCGGATATCCATCAACGGCCACTTGATCCACGGCTTGTCTTCATCATTGGTGATTTGTACTGTCAGCATCGTCGTGTAAGGACATCGCTCCTTGATTGTCATCGTAACGATTGCACCATCCCGGGTAACTCCCTGGACGCCAAATTCAAGGCTATCCTCTTCATGCATACGCGGAAACAAACGTGACAGGCGAATGTAATTGGAATCACACTCTGCCATGTCAGATTTGAGGTCCGGAACGTATCTTCGCCTTTTCTCCATAACCCTGGGCTTGCTCTGTCGTTTCAAGTCTCAACCAAAGAGTAACATATAAATTTGGGGAATTTGTCGATGCTTTTGTCGATTTGCAGGCTTGAAATTGCGGGACAAATGTGACCTTGATC
>JBBDSF010000041.1:0-1568 GCA_040905125.1 Pseudomonadales bacterium
CGATGCCCTTGATGCCGGTGAGTAACCGGAACACGCGCTCCAGTGCGGGGTGCTGTCGGACCAGGCCCCGCGCCTCTTTGCTTAAGAGGTCAATGCGTTTTTCCAGTTGGGAGATGGGGCGGCGCTCCGCCGCGAATCAGACTTATTTTCAAACAGCGATTACCAAATCAATTAAGAGAAGTGATCCAGCCGGCTAAAAATGGTACTATTACGCCCCCGCTGCGGTGCAGGGGGTAGAAAACGTCGGGAACACGTTTTCGAGAGTACCGACAGTGCGCAGGACTGCTGATAAAACAAGAGTAACGGCATACAATACAAATACGCGCCCGTAGCTCAGTTGGATAGAGTACCTGGCTACGAACTAGGGGGTCGGGAGTTCGAATCTCTCCGGGCGCGCCATTTATTCAAAATACTTTCAATCACTTAGCGCATTACCCATTGACGACTCGTTTCTTCAGTACCACCAGTGCCGGAGTTTTGCCGGACTTCTGCTCACAAACCCGCTCTGCGGCTTGAATCAGCTCCTCATACTCCGGGGCCGAGTAGTGCGTCGTGATATCACCGTTCTTGTGACCCAAGAGCACCTTACGGGTCTCCAGGGACACGCCTGCGGCACGCAGTCGTCTGCCAAACGTGTGCTTTAAATCGTGAATACGTACCTGTGACAATCCGGCATCCTTGCGTGCACGTTTCCAAGCACTGTTATACATTTTCCTGACAACGCGTCCACGGTAGGTGAAGACATAATCCGGGTGCTTGCCGCGTTGACCTTCAACGACGGACTTGGCTACCCGGTTTAATATCACCACTCGCTCTTCCCGGTTTTTGACGTTCTCGGCAGGGATGATAAATACTGAAGTTTTGAGCTCCGGTATCTTGTACTCCCAGTCCCACCGTAAACGGCAAATTTCCCGTTCCCGGCAACCGGTATTGACCTTGAACAAACACATCTTGGCCAAATGGTCCGGCAGCTGTTGGAACAGCACGGTTTGCTCCTGCCATGACAGGGGATAAGGTTCTCTGGCATCGGTGACCGGTAATAGTTGTATTAACGGCGCCGTTTCCAACCACGTCAACCCGCTGTCATCATCCCGCCATAACCTGGCCGAGAGATTCAAAATCCGCCGAACCACACTCAGTGCCAGGTTGATGGTCTTGGTTTTCACGCCCTGTGCCCGCCTCGCCTCGATAAACGGCTTCAAGGTCCCGCCATGGACCCGTCGCAGCGGTAGTTCCCCGATATAGGGGTCAAGCAGCCTTAAATGCCAGGCCGTGTCCCCAATTCGGGCCAAGTGCATGTTCTCTTCAAGGTACCGCGTCGCGGCTTCCCTTAACGTCCGCTGTGGCCGTACACCGAATATCTTGGCCTGACGGATGCACTCTATCTTACGGGCTAAGATGCGCTCTGCTTCTTGGTAATTGCTCGTGCCAGTGCTTTCCTGAACCTTGACGCCGAGGATTTGCTTGTCGATATGCCAAATCCCGTTTCGGTTCCGGAGCCCGGGCACCTTTCTTTTGCGTCCCATGTCAATTCTCCTCTGAGTTGACCGGAACGCCCGTTGCGGGAC
>JBBDSF010000042.1:0-1566 GCA_040905125.1 Pseudomonadales bacterium
ATTATCGGCTTGACCTGAAAAGTGCGAGGCTCCTGCAGCATTTCGAGAACGGCGCGAGTCGTGTTTCATTCGACATCGACGTTGCACTCGTCAACCAGGCCGAACGCTCACTGGTGACAAGACAGGCGTTTTCGTACAGCCAGAATGCCACCTCAGCTGATCCCCAGGGAGGCGTCAACGCGGCCAATGTAATTGCCGGGCGCTTTATGACCGACATTGTTCAATTCACGGCAGAAGCAATCGGCCCCGTCGATTGCGCACCGCTTTCCCGGCCGTAGCGAAAAAACCCGGCGAGGTCTTGCACACGTACCGAAACTCGGATGGTGGCCGCCAGCCCGGATTATTCATGAACGCTTTGGCTTTGGTGGTTGGCGAAGGCGCACCCCGGGGAGGGCTGTTCATGAATAATCCGGACACCGGCAGCCAACTGGTCAGAATTGCCAGCGAACGCCGGCCTGTATTGATCGGCCCGGCAATGGCACCGTGTCCTTGAGCGGCGATGTGTGCTGCCGCGCGTCTTCATCGGTCAGGTTGCTGCCACGCAGGAACAGGTAGAGCCCCTGGTCCTCGATCGCATACGATGCCTCGGCACCGACCATCGTGTAGCTGTCCGTCGGCAGTTCACCGGCTGCCGTCTTGTCCTGCTCGCCAAAACGCACAACATCGGCACTAAGTTCAATACGATCCATAATGTAATGCACGCCTATGCCGACCCGCATCGGCGAGATGCGCGGCAGGTACTCACCAGCTCGGCCTCGAAGCCGTAGAAATCGGCATCGAACTGCGAATACTCGAACACCTGCAACTCATCCTCTTCGGCACTTGTCGGCAACAGCCCAATGTAGTCATCGATGTTGTTGATGAAGCCCGTCAAAGACCAGTCCACGCGCTCCGTGCTGCCGCGCCAGGTCAGGTCAAAATTGGTCGAAAGTTCCTTCTCAAAAATGCCATTGCCGAGGATTACAGAACCCAGCTCGAAACGCTGCACCGCGATATGCGGTCCATCCGCGTATAACTCCGTCGACGTTGGATGACGCTCACTGCGGGAAAGGTGAGCGGCGATCGACATATTGTCTGTTAACGATAGTACCGCTCCCAGCGACGCGCCGAACGCGGTTTCATCATAGCTCACCGGAAGCGTATTGCCGGTGATCTCCTGGGTCTCGATTCTTGCGCTGCCCTGCAACGCCAGCGCATCTGTCAGTGAGAACTCCTGGAATGTGAACACACTTAACCGATCAGTATCGGTAGCGGGCACAAACGCTTCGTCACCAACGACATTGAATTCACTGAGTTTGTACTGCACGCCGAATACACCTTCCAGCCTGTCGGTCGCAGCCTGCGTCAATTCGAGGCGAAAATCATTGCCGACAGTATCGAAGCGAGTGCCAATCTCTTCACCCTCAAATTCAATGTGGCTGTAGTCATTATTTACATAGCGAAAGCGGGCCTTTTCGATAAAGCCATTGAAACGATATTCACCCGTCAAATCAGCCCTCGTCTGCTCGAGGTCGATGCGAACAATTTCCTCTTCCTCACCGTGCTCCTCTTCTTCGGCGCCTCCCT
>JBBDSF010000043.1:0-1550 GCA_040905125.1 Pseudomonadales bacterium
CGTCACGCAGCGGCTATGGCATGAGTTCCTGGGTCCACGATGGGCACCAGTATGTCATCCTGCAGACCGGCTCCAGCCTGACCGCCATGGCACTGCCGGCGGCACAGGAAATGGCCTCTGGCGGTCACTGATGCCACCCGCCTGACGAAAAAGGCGCCTTCGGGCCACTGCTGTCCCACAGTTTGAGAAAAGTAAAAAGCCTGAACTCAAGAAGTTATAATGGTTGTACCAGCAAACACTATAACTATCGAGGATTCAGGCTTTGTCACATCATAACACTGCATTTCACCAACTGCTAAAGCCCCTGTCGAGACATGAATTCGAGGCTGAGGCGAAGCGGCATCATGTCGGCCAGAAATTGCGCTCTGCCAGTCGCTGGGATCAGTTTATTGGTCTAGCCATGTCCCAGTTATCGGGTCGCCAGAGCTTGCGTGATATCGAGTCCAATCTCGGCGCCCAACAACACAAGCTCTACCATCTGGGCGCCAAGCCCATCCCCCGTTCCACCCTGGCAAGGCTCAATGAGAAACAGCCTGCTGAGCTTTACGAAGCGGTTTTTCACCGCCTGCTGGCCCACTGCACGAGCATGCGGGGTAGGCATAAATTTCGTTTTAAGAACCCTCTGTATTCGCTCGATGCCAGCGCGATTGATCTGTCATTAAAGGCCTTCCCCTGGGCTGCATACCGGGATGACACGGCCGCTGTAAAGCTGAGTGTGGGGCTTAACCATGGCACCCATGTCCCTGAGTTCGTCGCGGTCAGTGACGGCCAGGAGAATGACATGGTGCGCGGCAGGCGATTCCGGTTTCCGGTAGGCAGTATCGTGGCTTTCGACAAAGGCTACATGGACTATGAATGGTTTAAGTCATTGACAGAACAGGGGGTTTTCTTTGTAACCCGAATGCGGGCCAATGCGGTCTACACGGTCAAGGAACGCCACGCGACAGCCCCCGACAGTGGTGTGAGCAGTGATCAATGGATCCAGTTCAACAGCGCTCACGCGCTGAAGCGAGGTGCCCCCCTGTTGCGACGTATTGGCTATCGGGACCCTGAAACGGGCAAATTTTTTGAGTTTCTGACCAACCAATTCACGCTGTCGGCAGCCACAATCGCCGCTATTTACAAAGATCGCTGGCAGGTGGAGTTGTTCTTCAAGGCCATCAAGCAAAATCTGAAGATCAAGGCGTTTGTGGGCACCTCACGCAATGCTGTCCTCACCCAGCTATGGATCGCAATGATTACGTATCTACTTCTGGCATTTGCCCGGTACAGCGCGAAGGTAGGCTGGACGGTGCAACGCATTATGCGAGTCATCCAGCTCAACCTTTTCGAGCGAAGAGGGCTCAGAGAGATACTGAATCCCGACCCGCCAAGAGACAAGAAAAGCGAACCTCAGATGAGATTCGCCTTATGAGCGCCAACTGTGGGACAGCAGTGGCCTTCGGGCGCCTTTTTTTATGCCTGCATTTCCTGTGTATAGCCGCACTCAGTCGGCGTCCGGCATCAGTTGCAGCCGGGCAAATCGGGCGGCGCCCAGCAGGCCGGGGGCG
>JBBDSF010000044.1:0-1550 GCA_040905125.1 Pseudomonadales bacterium
CCTACGACCTACGGGTTATGAGCCCGTCGAGCTACCAGACTGCTCCACCCCGCAACAACAAGGGCCCGAATTATAGGTTCGTAACCTATGCTGGTCAACCTCGGAAGGGTTAAAACCTTTGATTTGTCGTTGAATTTTGGTGCCGAAGAGAGGATTTGAACCTCCACGGGCGAAAGCCCACTACCCCCTCAAGGTAGCGTGTCTACCAGTTCCACCACTTCGGCAATATTACTGATCATCCTCAGACGCTCCCGGAACCTCCTCTACCCCCGGTATTTCGGATTCGCCAGTCGATCCGGCCCCCGACGTATCCTCTTCCAATGCCGGGGTCTCAGCCTCACGTTCCGCTTCGTCTTGTACGACCTCGGGGACACCTACCGTTCGCGCTGATTCGGATTTTTCCTTGGCGAAAAAGGCCAGTCCAAAGCTGGTCAGAAAGAAAATGACAGCCACGGTCGTTGTTAAACGGGTCATGAAATTCCCGGCGCCTCCGCTGCCGAACACGGTCCCTGATGAACCCGAACCAAATCCGGCGCCCATCTCGGCGCCCCTGCCTTGTTGCATCAATACCAGGGCGATAATAGATATCGCAGCAAGCACGTGCACGACCAGAATCAATGTCTCTATTAGTTCCATATACTCACTTATCCCGCTGCGTTACAAATGGCGACGAATTCCTCTGCTTTGAGAGACGCACCGCCCACAAGCGCACCATCTATATTCTCTTTGGCAAACAACCCGGCTGCGTTCCGGGCATTAACGCTGCCACCATATAAAATACGCATATTCTCTGCAATGTTCGTGGCTTCATCGGCGATAAACGCGCGCACCTGTCGATGAACCTCCTCCGCCTGATCGGGGGTCGCACTTTCCCCTGTCCCGATTGCCCAAACCGGTTCATAGGCAATAATAGCCTCGGCCAGAGCGTCGATTCCACATTTATCCGTGACAGCGCTCACTTGTCGGACCACGACCGTTTTCGTCTCACCTGCTTGCCGTTCCGTCAGCGTTTCACCAATACAGAGTATGGGTACCAGTCCATGTTTCAGGCAAGCAGCAAACTTTTTGGCGACAATCTCGTCTGTTTCGCCGTAATTGGACCGGCGTTCGGAATGACCCACCAGACAGTATTCACATCCGGCTTCCTCCAGCATGCTGGCCGATATTTCACCGGTATAGGCACCTTCTTCGTGCCAATCGATATTCTGCCCACACAGTTTGAGCCCGGTTCCTTGTACCAGCCTGCCCACCTGATCCAGAAAAACGTGGGGAGGACAGACAAGAACCTCACAACCCGTGGAGCCGGCCTCCACAAGGTGATGAGTCAAGGCATCGACACTCACTCTAGTGCCATGCATTTTCCAGTTACCTGCGACGACTTTTTCTTTCACGGACTACCCCAAAAGCGGCGGCAAATAGTAACGGCTTTACTCGTAACTCTCAAGGTGCAAATGGTCGCGTTGTGAGCTGTTAACGCAGGATCTGTCAGGGACACGGCCGGACCTTTGTTCACTTGAACCTTGCCGGCCATCCATGGCCGGCTGGCGGCA
>JBBDSF010000045.1:0-9278 GCA_040905125.1 Pseudomonadales bacterium
TTTACCCGGCGAATGCATCGTTACCATTATTCGCCCGCTAAAGCGGGCTCCTGCAAAAACCACCAATGTTCATGCTTGACCACCAACGCGAGGCAATCCCGATTTTAAGTTCGCGGCCGGCTATTGTTCCGCGCCCATGGCCAGGGCGCGTTGCTTGCGTTTTGCACGTGCCTGACTATCAAGTTCGCTGCTGTAGTGCGCATCTGCTTCCGGCCAGCCGTGAATATGTTTGCCAATCAAATCAGCCAGAAATTCAATATGCTTGCCGTAATCATTCAATGCCGGTACGTAAGTGAATTGTTCACCGCCATTACTGATAAAAATGTTGCGGTTCTGGATATTGTTTTCTTCCAGTGTTTCCAGACAATCGGCGGAAAAGCCCGGACACACCATCTGCACACTCTTGATCCCCTGTTTCGGAAACCCGGCCAGCGTTTCATCGGTATACGGCCGCAGCCATTCACGTGGCCCGAAACGTGACTGGAATGTTGTCATCCACTGATCATCCTGCAGCTCCAGCGCATCTGCAATCAGGCGTGATGTGGCGTGGCATTCGCAATGATACGGATCGCCGGCAAGGAAATAATGCTTCGGGATACCATGGTAGGAAAACAGAATCCTGTCGGCGCGGCCTTCGTTCTGCCAGTGCGCACGAATGCGTGCAGCAATGGCTTCGATATAGCCGGGTTCAGTATGATAATGACTGATAAAGCGGATATCCGGCAGCCAGCGCCAGGATTTCAGCACATCGCTGACGGCATCAAATGTGGAGGCACTGGTCGCCGCCGAGTATTGCGGATACAACGGCAAAATCACAATCCGCCGGGCGCCGGCCTGACGCAGTTGTTCCATCCCGGACTTGATGGATGGATCACCATAACGCATTGCCAGCACGACCTTGACCGGCCCGGCCAGGCGCTTGTCGAGCTCGGCCTGCACCGCCTGTTGCTGCTTCATGGAAATGCGCAATAATGGCGAACCGGCTTCACTCCAGACCTTGGCGTACATTTTTGCCGATTTGCGCGGTCGTGTGCGCAGAATGATCCCGTGTAAAATAAACCACCAGATGAATTTCGGCGTTTCAATCACCCGCGGATCGGCAAGAAATTCACCGAGATATTTGCGCAACGCAGACGCATTCGGCGCATTCGGTGTGCCTAGATTGGTCAGCAGAATGCCGAGACAGACGGAACTGTCGTGGCGAAAGTCGGGATCTCCGGAATAACGGCTCATAAAAGTTTATAGTGATCGGGTTTACGGTTATTGTAGATTCAGAATGAATCGGCTCAGGGAGTAAAAGTTGTCATGTTGATTAAGCATACCGAGGATTGCAACGAATTTACCGCCAACGACGGTTGCCGGATCCGTGAGTTGCTGCATCCGGCCAATGACCGCGATACTGAATTACCTTTCTCGGTGGCGCTGGCCCGGGTCGCGCCGGGTAAACATAGTTACGATCATTATCTCGAGCAGGTCGAAGTCTACTACATCATCAGCGGCCGTGGTGTGATGCATATTGATGACGAAACCGCCGAGGTTGGCCCCGGTGATTCGGTCTACATCCCGGCACTGGCGCGGCAATGGATAGAAAACCCCGGCCCCGATGAGCTTGTCTTTACCGCGATTGTGAGTCCGCCCTGGACCGAACAAGGCGATATCCGCCTGTAGCCATCCTGAACGGCAGCCGGCCTGCGACAGGGGTTTTGCGCCGCTGACCGTCAAAATTATCCTTATGCTGCGCCGCAGTAACCGGTATAATGCGCCGCTTTCGCCTCTCGGCAGGTCGCCCCAATGATTCAGAATCTTCGCAATATCGCGATTATCGCCCACGTTGACCATGGGAAAACCACCCTGGTTGATAAGCTCCTGCGCCAGTCAGGTACGTTTGACAAGCGTGAGGAACTCGGCGAGCGCATCATGGATTCTAATGATCTGGAGCGCGAACGCGGCATCACGATTCTGGCGAAAAATACCGCTTTGCGCTGGACCTCATCGGCAGGTGAAAACTACCGCATCAATATTGTCGATACACCCGGCCACGCTGATTTTGGCGGTGAAGTCGAACGCGTGTTGTCGATGGTCGATTCCGTGTTGCTGCTCGTTGATGCTGTCGACGGTCCGATGCCGCAAACCCGGTTTGTCACGCAAAAGGCGTTTGCGCTTGGTTTGAAGCCGATTGTCGTCATCAACAAGATCGACCGGCCGGGCGCACGTCCGGACTGGGTCATGGATCAGGTGTTTGATTTGTTCGACAAACTCGGCGCCACCGATGAGCAGCTCGATTTCCCGATTGTTTACACCTCGGCATTGCATGGATTTGCCGGCCTTACCAATGACGTGCGCGATGGTGACATGACGCCGTTGTTTGAGACCATTGTTGAAAAAGTTGTGCCGCCGGATGTTGATCCGGATGGTCCATTCCAGATGCAGATCACCTCGCTGGCGTATTCCAGCTATGTCGGCGTGATTGGCACCGGCCGTATCAAGCGTGGCCGTATCAAACCGAATACGTCGGTCAGCGTGATTTCACGCGAAGGTAAACAGCGCAACGCGAAAGTACTGCAGGTATTGGGCTTTCTCGGTCTGAACCGTACCGAGGCCAGTGAGGCTCAGGCCGGTGACATTATTGCCATCAGCGGTATTGAAGATCTGGGTATTTCCGAAACTGTCTGCGATGCGAAAGCGCCGGAGGCGTTGCCGAGTCTGCAGGTCGATGAACCGACCATGAGCATGACGTTTGAAGTGAACAAGTCACCATTTGCCGGCAAGGAAGGCAAGTTTGTGACATCGCGCCAGATTAGCGAACGGCTGGAAAAAGAACTCAAGACCAACGTCGCTTTACGGGTTGAGCCGACCGCCGATCCGGACAAGTTCAAGGTTTCCGGTCGCGGTTTGTTGCACCTGTCGATTCTGATCGAGAACATGCGTCGCGAAGGCTATGAGCTCGCTGTTTCAAGACCGCAGGTGATTGTAAAAGAAATCGATGGCCAGCAATGCGAACCTCATGAAGTACTGACAGCAGATGTAGAAGAAGAATATCAGGGCAGTGTCATTCAGGCGCTGGCCGAACGTGGTGGCAAGCTTGGCAACATGGTTAATGACGGCAAGGGCCGGGTGCGGTTGGATTATATGATTCCGTCGCGAGGCCTGATCGGTTTCCAGACCGAGTTTATGTCACAAACATCAGGCACAGGCTTGCTCGCACATAACTTTGATCATTTTGGTCCACGTAATGAAAACCAGATCGGCAATCGCCATAACGGTGTCATGATTGCCAACGAACAGGGCAAGGTGCTTGGCTTTGCGCTGTTCAACCTGCAGGAGCGTGGCCGTATGATGGTTTCGCCGAGTGATGAAGTCTATGAAGGCCAGATCGTCGGTATTCATTCACGCGACAATGATCTGGTCGTCAATGCCCTGCGCGCCAAGAAGCTCACCAATATGCGGGCTTCCGGTACAGATGAGAATATTCTGCTGACACCGGCGGTGAAGATGTCACTGGAGCAGGCGCTGGAATTCATCAATGATGATGAACTCGTCGAAATCACGCCAAAAGCCATTCGCGTGCGCAAGAAATACCTCAAGGAACACGAGCGCAAATCGGAATCGCGCAAGGCGGGTTAGTTGTTGGTGCCTGCCTGCAGGCATGGATACAAAATTGACTCAGGCAGCAAGTTCTACCCGAACTTTTCGTCCGGCGCGTGATTCCAGGGTAATCAGCATCTCCAGACTGAATTTCTCCCATTTGCCACGCATGAGATCGGATATCCTCGATTGGGCAATCCCCAATTTCTCGGCAGCTTCAGTTTGCGTAAATGAATGGTTTTCGATGTAAGCTTTGAGATCATTCATCAATTGCGAACGCATTTGCAGAATCGTTGCTTCTGCAGGATCAAAACCAAGATCAAGAAATACGTTGCCGCTGGATTTTTTAATGGATTTTTTCATGATTTAATCTTCGATCTGTTGCAGGCGTTGGCGGATAAGCTTTATCTCTTGATTATGAATCTTTTGCGTCTTTTTTTGAAATGCATGCAATATGTATATCGCGTCAGCCCGATTTGCGAGATAAATCACTCGCCATTCACCTGCTGCATGTATGCGAATTTCGCATACACCTGTACCTGCATTGCTTACCGGTTTCCAGTCGCCGGGTTCAAAACCGCGCTGTAATGTGTCAATCTCGAATCCCGCCTGGCGACGTACCGCGGTCGGAAAACTGCGCAAATCGTCAAGGCTGGAGCCGACAAACCTGAGTGCTTTCATCCATGATTGCTTATATAGAATTCTTGATAATTATAAACAATTATTGATAATACAATCAAGTATGATCTCTTGCTTGAAATTTGCCGGTTATGTGTTCGACAGCTTCAGGAAAGCAGGTGAATGGATTATTGCCCAGGGCGAGGATATGCAGCGACCGAGCCGGATTCATGTCGGGATTCATGCACAGAACGGACAGCTGCAACAGGTGCGCATCGGTGGCAGCGCCGTGCGTATCTGTCAAGGTACGCTGCAATGTCCATGAACCGTCGGAATGTATATGTTTCGGGAATGTTCCGCTAATTAC
This sequence comes from Pseudomonadales bacterium, assembly GCA_040905125.1. Classification (GTDB taxonomy): domain Bacteria; phylum Pseudomonadota; class Gammaproteobacteria; order Pseudomonadales; family Azotimanducaceae; genus JBBDSF01. The sequence goes on from JBBDSF010000045.1 coordinate 4,571, forward strand.
AAACACAGCCATGAGCATGGTTGCGGAATATTGTTGATTACAGCCCCGGTTGAGATGCAGCGTGCTAGCGCAACACTTCCAATGGTGAATGCCGCATCACCTTCCAGGTGCCAGCGAGTCCGGCGATCAATACCACGCCAATTCCCGCCACGAGTCCATAAACCCAGATGCGCCAGTCAATCGCATACGGTATCTGGAACACATATTCCGACAATAACCAGCCGGTGAGACTGGCGGCGATGCCGGCGAGTACGCCGGCGACGATGCCAATGGTCGTGAACTCGGCGGCGAGACCGCGCAGGATTTGCGCGCGTTTGGCGCCGAGAGCAGTGAGTAATGCAGTTTCATAACGGCGTTCGTCATGTGTTGATTGCAACGCCGCAAGTAGCACAATAATCCCGGCGAGTAAGGTAAAGCCGAATACATAGCCGATGGTCAGTACGACTTGATCCATAATCCGGCGCACTTGTATCAGCAACGTGTCGACATCGATCACTGTGGCACTGGGGAATTGCCGTGCCAGTTGATTCAGTGCGCCGCGTTGTTTTGCTGGCAGATAGAAACTGGTGATGTAGGTGGCCGGGTAGTTGTCCAGTACGCCGGGATTGGCAACGACGAAAAAATTGACATTAAACGAATCCCACTCGACCCAGCGCAGATTGTGTATGGTAGCGGTGACTTCCTGATCGGCAACGCTGTAAGTCAGTTCATCACCCACACCTACGCCCATGATCCCGGCAATTTCTTCTTCGACCGACCACAGCGGTTGTTCATCTTCATCGGTCCACCAGCGGCCCGCAACAATACGGTTGTCTTCCTGCAGGGTGTTTGCCCAGGATAAATTGAACTCGCGGCTGATCAGCCGTCGTGGCCGGCCATCGGGGTAGTCTTCCAGATTGACCGGTTCGCCATTGATAGCGGTGACACGGCCGCGCACCATCGGCACCAGTTTGGTGTCGATACCGGCCCCGGTGCGCAGAAAAGCGGCGACACCGGCGGCTTCATCGGGTTGTATGTTGATGAGGAAATAATTCGGCGCATCATCGGGAATACGTTCCTGCCAGCCTGCAATCAAATCACTGCGTACCACCGTTAGTATCAGCATTAACGTGAGTCCGAGACCGATACCGACGACTTGCGCGGTGCTGCCCGCTGCACGGCGGGCAATGTTGGCCAGGCCGAAGCGCCAGGCGACACCAACACGCGTGCGCAAGTGGCTGAGCAAATGAATCAATAGCCAGGCGCTGACAGCAAGTATCGCACCGGCGCCAAGTAAACCCAGCAGCGTAAAACTGCTGAGTTTGATATCGCCGCTTTGCCAGACCAGCAATGCCGCGAGCGCGGCGATGGCGATGGCGTATACACTGATCTGGCTGGCCGGTATCGGACCGAGATCACGGCGCAATACCCGGCCCGGTGGCACGTTTCGCAACTGCTGGATCTGTGGCAGGGCAAACCCCAATAACGTGATCAGGCCTATGGCCAGACCGGTAACAGCCGGTACCGGACTCGCACCCGGTACTTCACCGGCGATCAAGCCGGCCAACAACAAGGCAAGACCATGTTGTGCCAGCCAGCCGATGCCGACACCGATGCCACCGGCAATCAGCCCGAGCCAGACAAGCTGCAGCGTGAATGTGCTGAACACAAATCGTTGGCTGGCACCGAGACAACGCAGGATGGCGCAGTAATCCAGATGCCGGATCGTATAGCGTCGCGCGGCCAGTGCCACTGCAAGTCCGGCCAGTGCCACACTGACGGTTGCGGCGAGACTTAAAAACTGCTCGGCGCGTTCCAGTGCCGTGCGCAGTTCCGGCCGGCCTTCGCGTATGTCCTCAACGCGAATATCATCACTGTCTGTATTGGCCAACCAACGACGAAAATCTTCTTTCGCAGTCAAATCTCCTGCCAGTAACAACCGCCAGGTCACACGGCTGCCGGGTTGCAGCAGTTGTGTCGCCGGAATGTCGTCCATATGGATCATTGCGCGCGGTGCGATGTTGAAAAGATCACCGCCGCGATCCGGTTCGTAGGTCAGTACTTGCGTGACAGTGAATGTCAGTGCGCCGATATTGACTACATCACCGGTTTCAATGCCGAGTTGCTGCATCAGGCGTGTATCCAGCCAGGCTTCACCGCGACCGGGCAGATCGGTGGTCACGTATTCCTCACCGAATAACTGATCCGAGACGCGCAGTTCACCACGCAACGGATAGGGTGAGGCGACCGCTTTAAGCTCGGTCATTTCCAGCGCGATATCGGTGCTGGCGGCGCTGCGAAAAGCGAGGGTATCGGCATGCACCAGGCCACTTTCTTCAGCGGCGTTGCGATAACCGGCACCGATTTCATCACGTGAGGTGAGTACCAGATCACCACCAATCAATTCGCTGGCCTGACCGGCGAGCGCGCGATTGATGCGATCAGTAAAAAAACCGACTGTCGTCGTTGCGCTGACAGCAATGATCAACGCGCCGGCAATCAGGCGCAGTTCACCGGCTTGCCAGTCACGTTTCAGTGCTTGCCATGACCAGCGCAACGGCCAATCGGCAATCATGTTCAGGCAGCCTTCGGTGTGACCATGCGGCCGCCTTCCAGCGTCAGCGTACGGTCGCAGCGCTCGGCGATGCTCATGTCATGCGTGACCAGTACCAGCGTGGTGCCCCGTTCTTCATTCAATTTGAATAACAAATCCATGACCTGACGTGCGGTTTTCTGATCCAGATTGCCGGTCGGTTCATCACCAAACAGAATGCTGGGGTTGCCGGCAAACGCGCGCGCAATGGCAACACGCTGTTGTTCGCCGCCGGACAACTGATTCGGATAATGCCCGAGTCGTTCGGCCAGCCCGACATGCGCGAGTTGTTCGCGTGCCTCGGCGGCCGGATCGGCGTGGTTCGCGAGTTCCAGTGGTAACATCACATTTTCCAGCGCAGTCAGGCTGGCTAACAACTGGAAGGACTGGAATACAAAGCCGACGCGTTCGCCGCGCAGACGGGCGCGGCCGTCTTCATCAAGCATATTCAGATCCACATCGGTAAGCAGTACGCGGCCATCGGTGGGTAAATCGAGTCCCGCGAGCAGGCCCAACAGGGTAGACTTGCCGGAGCCGGAAACGCCTACCACCGCGACGACTTCACCGGCATGAATTTCAAGATGGATATCATCCAGAATGGTCAACGTGCCCGCCGGGCTGCTGACACGCTTGCCGAGACTTTCGGCGCGAACAATGGTCGTACCCTTCATGAAACTGAAACTCCTGACAATAAATTATTTATTCGGGTTTGCCTTGCTGGCTGGCATGAGCCTGCCACTGACCACATCGGCAGCCGACAACGACACCAGCATTCTGGTGCTCGGTGACAGTCTCAGCGCCGCCTACGGCATGGAATCCGGGCAAGGCTGGGTGACCCTGCTGGAACAGCGGCTGGCGCAGTGTGCACAAGACCGGGCAGGCTATCGTTATCCGGTCATCAATGCCAGCGTCAGCGGCGATACGACCCGCGGCGCCCGCGCCCGGCTGGCTGATATTCTGGCGCGACATACGCCTGCGATTACAATTGTTGAACTGGGCGGCAATGACGGTTTACGCGGTATTGCGCCGGCGGAAATGCAGCGCAATCTCGGCGCGATTATTGAACAACTGCAAGCCGTTGGCAGTGACGTTATTCTGGTGCCAATGCAGATACCACCCAACTACGGTCCGGTTTTTACCGAAAAGTTCGCCGCTGTCTACACTGACCTGGCGAAGCAATATGATATTGCATTGAGCCGCTTCATTCTTGAAGGTATTGCGCTGGATGAAAATCTGATGCAGGACGATGGTATTCACCCGACGGCCGCGGCCCAGCCAATGATGCTGGAGCATATCTGGTCGAGTTTGCAGCCGCTTCTAGAGCAGCAGATACAACAGGCGGCGAAAAAATGAAATATTGCAGTGATTGTGGTGAGCCGGTTACAGAGCAAATCCCGGCCGGCGATAACCGGCCACGGTTTGTTTGCTGCAGCTGTGCGACCGTGCATTACCAGAATCCAAAAGTGGTTGCCGGTTGTCTGGTTGAATGGAATGGTCGCGTATTATTGTGCAAACGTGCGATAGAACCGCGTTATGGTTTATGGACATTGCCTGCAGGATTTATGGAACTGGGTGAAACCACTTTGGAAGCAGCAGTGCGCGAAACCCGCGAAGAGGCACTGGCCGAGATCAGCGTGGATGGTTTGTTTACGGTATTGAATTTACCGCACGTTGATCAGGTGCATATGATGTTCCGCGGAAAGATGCTTGATGGTAAGCATGCGCCGGGCGAGGAAAGCCTCGAAACACAATTGTTGAGCCAGCAGGATATTCCATGGAGCACACTCGCCTTCAGTACTATTTATCACACCTTATGGCTGTATTATGAAGATCAGGCCAAAGGCACGTTCCATGTGCATACCGGTGACATCATCCGGCATGACAACGGTCATTATGAACTCTTGCAAACCGGTCTGGCCGAACCCCGACAGTTTCCGGTAATGCAGCCCTGATCCATGACCGGCGCCCTTACGGCTAGAATCGCGCGCGCCCTGCAACACATTGTACCGATCCGTGCCGAGGAGATCGTCGCAGTCTTCTGGTCATTCATTTATTTCTTCTGCCTGCTGGGTGGTTATTATATCCTGCGGCCGGTGCGCGATGAAATGGGCATCATCGGTGGTGTCGATCAATTGC
>JBBDSF010000046.1:0-1533 GCA_040905125.1 Pseudomonadales bacterium
CCTGGATCGATTGCAGTTTTCCCTTGAAGATCTCGAACAGCTTGATCGCTCAGACCCTCGAGCTTCGCATCTGATCCTGATCGCTCACGGCGTTCGTGATGGTCCCTTAACCTGGAGCAGGGGGCTGGCTGAACTGTTGACCTCAAGGCAGCACAATGACACCAGGGTCTTGTCTGTTAACTGGAATCCATACTCCGAGGATGTATTTCGTTGTGCCGTCAGTGCCCAACGTATCGGTCGAAAAATTGGGGCGGTGGTAGCCGCGCAGGAGCAAATTGACTCGCTGCACCTGATCGGGCACAGCTGCGGCGCCTTTGTGGTTTATGGTATTTGTGGTGAAGTCAAGTCCAGGTCGCAACGGATCACGATTCAGTCAACCTACCTGGACCCGCTTTCTGTGCATGGACTTTATTGGGACTATGGGGTGGACAATTTTGGCAATTGTGCGGACTTTGCTGATGCTTATATCGATGTTGAGGATGATGTACCGGGAAGCAACCAACCGCTTGCTCACGCATTTACCGTTGATGTTACCGAAGCGAGGATCAAGAACGGTATTAATATATCTGCACACAATTGGCCGACGGTGTACTATCAACTCATTACCAGAAATGGTCGTGCCCCGCGACTCCACGAGGATCCCTCGGTCAGCAAAAGATTGCAGGCGGGTGATAATGTGTCGGTTAATACATGGGACGCCAGACTTCACTAGCACTATCAAGCTGGCGGGGTTTCATACTAGAATTAATAACGAGAATCTGTTTGCACAAGTTCACGTTTGGATCTTATGCCTGCGTTTATGTCACATGTAAAACCCACAATCGTTGATTTCACCTTGACCACCGCACTTGGAGTCGGCAAGGACGAAAATTATGACAGGCTGAGCCGTGGCGTATCCGGCCTGTCCCGATGTGAGTTTGACGAGGCCGCGCGGCTTGACACCTTCGTCGGCGAGGTCGAAGGGGTGGAGGATGTTGAGATACCTGACAATTTTGCTCGATACACATGTAGAAACAACAAGCTCGCCTTGTTGGCATTGGAACAGGATGATTTCAGCAACAAGGTCAGGTCATTAGTTGCCCGCCATGGTCCGGAGAGAGTTGGCGTTATTATAGGCACCAGCACTTCAGGCATACGCCAAACGGAACAAGCGTACAACGAGTCCGTTGACTCGCACCAGACAGAGACTCTTGAAAGTGGAGAGAAGCCGCATATCACGGCGTTACCTGACTGGTATCACTACAGGGAAACGCACAATGCACATTCGGTGTCGGACTTTGTAGGACGTGTATTGGGAATCAAGGGCTATAGCCTGACCATATCCACTGCCTGTTCCTCCAGCGCCAAGGTCTTTGCCACGGGAGCGCGCGCTATATCCGCCGGGTTATGCGATGCAGTTGTTGTCGGTGGTGTTGACACTCTCTGCCTGACCACTTTGTTCGGGTTTAATTCCTTACAGCTCGTATCCCATGATGTTTGCCGTCCCTGCGACGTGAACAGAAACGGTATTTCAATTGGTGAGGCGGGCGGTTT
>JBBDSF010000047.1:0-4876 GCA_040905125.1 Pseudomonadales bacterium
ATGTGGGTGTCTTACTGACCCTCTTATTGGCCCATTGTTGGCCCTCTATTGGTCTTCACAGGGCCCTGTCTATTGGTGCCTGTAGATTTTCTCTATTGAAATCGGTTGCGCCCATTCGGTCATGATCAGGAGATACCGCCTGGTAATCGAGTAGGCGTTCTGCGGTCTTGGCGCTGAGACCACGCCGCCTGGAGCATTCCCCGACCATGGGGCGTTGTCGTCTGCTGAAAACGCCCCGTATGCACAATGACGAAGGATGCGTTTATGGCTCAATCACCCTCATTCACCGCGGATCGGCTGCGCTTTTTAATGAGCAAGGTTAAAGAGCGCTTGTGGATCAAGCCGCTGGCGCTCTGCGTACTGTCGATAGGCGGAACATTTTTCGCCAGGTTAGCTGACGATTCTGGGCTTGCCAGAGTGTTGCCCAAAATCAACCTCGAATCAGTTGAAACCTTGTTGTCCATCATGGCTTCCAGCATGTTGCTTATCGCAACGTTTGCGGTAGGCTCGATGGTTGCCGCTTATGTGTCTGCCAGCACCGGAGCAACGCCTCGTTCAATACCCCTGGTTATTGCTGATGACGTTACCCAGAACGCATTGTCTGCGTTTATCGGCGCCTTTATTTTCAGTCTTGTTTCCCTGATAGCTGTTCAAAATGACATGTTTGGTGCTGCGGGGCTGTTTGCCATATTTACGCTTACTCTTCTCGTGTTCGCTATAGTCATTATCACTTTCGTCCGCTGGGTGGACCGAATCGCCCGGCTGGGCCGGGTTGTGAATACCATTGAGCAAGTGGAGAAAGCTACCTGCGAAGCGCTGGATCGCCGTCGCCATGGGCCCACATTAGGTGCTATGCCGGTCTCCCCGGATCAGGCCAGTGACATAGGAGTCGCCGTATGTTCTTCGACAGTCGGCTATGTCCAGCATATCGATATGGAGAAGTTACAATCTCACGCTGAAGCGTCAAATTGCCGCGTGATAGTGACAGCGCTGCCTGGTACATTTGTAAGCACACGTCGCCCGCTACTTCGTATCGAGGGGAGTCAGCCGTTCAAGCCAGATACGTTTTCGAGCACCTTCAGGATTGGTAGGCACCGTGCGTTTGAAGATGACCCCCGCTTCGGGCTTCTCGCGTTGTCCGAGATCGCCGATAAGGCCCTGTCCCCTGGCATAAATGACCCAGGTACCGCGATAGATGTTATTGGCACAATGGTGCGATTGTTTACGCTTTGGCAGTCACCACTTGACAAGGATAAGATTCAGGAGATTACCTATGACCGTGTATCGGTTCCGAACCTGGTGATCGATGACTTATTTGACGATGCCTTTACTGCGATTGCCCGTGACGGTGCGGGCATCGTTGAAGTTTCGATCCGATTGCAGAAAGCGTTTTACGCGTTGGCCGAAACAGAAGACAACGCGATGGTCGCTACCGCCAAGAAACATTCCCGGATGGCGCTGGCCCGTTCAGAGCGCGCCATGTCACATCAACACGACATTGACAATACGCGCAAGTCTGCTGCTTTTTCAGCCGGATAAGGCTGTACAGCTTTGTAGGGGTGCACAGGTAACTCCTATGACAATTCAAAGAATTTACTATCGAGACGTGGTGGGTATAGGGGTAAGGGTCGCGGCGAAGACGACCCTGGAAGTAAAATGCGGTAAATAGAACTAAGGCAATTGGATATCTCCGAAAATATATCCAGGAAATTATAGAGAGCCTGTTTTCAATACCGACAAGAGATCCGCGTTCCTTCAGCGCCGGCGAGACCGATAATTGTTGCCGGTCTTACCTGCGGAATGCCATGAACGCGCCGGCAGCCAGGGCGACTGCGCCACCGATGATGTACCACATGGTGCTATCGGTAAATGTGCCGGTGAACGATTCGGTGACCTGCTCGGTCATCGATTGGGAAGCTTGCCAGCCAAAGTACAATAGTACTATGCCGAGTACCACAAGCACGACACCCACCAATTTATTGCTACTCATGATTGACTCCTTTTGCCTTAGCTCAAACGTTTGTTAATGTATTGTGAACAGTGAATCGTCGGGCTCAGCCCTTCTATGTATCGCTCTCGCGGATCGAATCTCCTGTTGAGTTTTTTGAAATTCCCCCAGATATATCCCCCCCAGGGCGATAGCCCGTGCGGCATAATGTTCCGCTACGTCATAACGCTCCTGATCGAGGTATATCTGCGCCAGGTTATTGTGGGCGGGAGCAAAATCCGGGTGCTGCGTGATAACGGCTTCGAAACTACTTTTGGCTTCGTCGAGCCTGTTGGCTGAATAAAGCAGATTGCCATAGCCCATCAACAATTCCCGTTGCCGGGGCCATCGCTCCAGGCCGCTAAGATAGGCAGGGGCCACCAGTTCGGGAGAATTGTTTTGCTCCAGCGCGACCACGGCGTTGAAATAGCGTACTGGGTCGGCACTGACCGGGATGCTGCCGGGCTGCAAAACCACGATCGCCCAGTAATCGGAGCGAGCCCAGGTTCTTTCAAATGCCGCCAAGGGCGCTTCGTAGTTTTCGATTCGGCCAGAATTGAGGATTACGCGTCGACGCTGGAGATCGAAGCCCTTGACGACGGAAAAATGCCATTGGGGAAAACGGTTCAATGCGAGGTTTTGCAACACCAGTACAGGATTCCCGCTGTTGATCTCCGCAAAAAGTGCGTCCAGTGTCGGTGGAATCTGATAAGCAAGACGACCGAAGCTTCGGGCGGCAGCCACCATTTCCACCTGAAAGGACCCCTGGCGCTCCGGGACATAAACCAGGGGTACCAATGTCTCCGAGGATACTTCCACCTGGCTGGCGCCTAGCACGGTAGCCAGAGCAGCCGGGCCACACTGGTAGTCATCCTGAGGGAAAAATGGTACCCCGGTCACTAGGCCCGGAGTTGCAAACCGGGCAGGAGTTTCCTGCACCAGGGAAGATGACTGCAAGGATGATGTACAACCCACCAACCATACCAGGCACGCGAAGCTGATGATTAGCCGATTCAATTTCAAGACTATCGGAATCAGATGCCTGGAAAGATATCGGTTGCCCCGACCACATCGAGAAGGATCAGGATTAACAATACAGTCAGCACGGCACCAGCCGCACCTTCGCCCGCCGGCAGGCTGCTCATGCTGTCATGGACTTGCCGGAGCTCGCTTTCCGTCATATTGTTAATACGCTGATCCGCGTCCCGTGCCGATACACCATACCCCAGCAGAGCGCTACGTACATCTTCGCGGTCAAGCAGAGTGCGCACCTCGTCCCGTTGTAGCTGCAGTTCGGACTGCATGGACAATTGCTTGTTAGTCACTGTCCCGGCAGTAGCCGGTATCTGAATTGTGGCGACGGCGACTGTGGCAATTAGGGTGAAAATATGTAGTCTGTTCATTCGGCTGCTCTCTGTTGAAAATGAATTGTATGTACATCCTACTATAGAGCCAACGAACAGGTACTTAATGTGCGGTAACGCACATTTAACAGGTATCTTTTCCCGATTCCAGCCACCTCCAATCGGCGCTCCAAACAGGGGCTCCAAACAGGGCTCCAAACAACGGCTCCAAACAGGACATCCACGATTATTTGTCTTAAAAATTGGGGATCCAATCGGGACATCCACGTTTATTGTCTTAAAAGTTGGCGATAGGAGAGTCCATAGCCTATAACAAACAATGAGATTTTCGGTTCAAGGAGGAGCCATGCCCCAAGCCCGCTATCGTCTGGTTGATACACAAACCACGCCCTACTATCAATGTGTCTCGCGCTGCGTACGCCGCGCCTTTCTCTGCGGGGTTGATCGTGCGTCCGGTAAGAATTTTGATCACCGTAAACAATGGATTCTGGATCGTATTCGAAAGCTTTCCTCGGTATTCGCTATCGATGTCTGTGCTTATGCCCTCATGTCCAACCACTTTCATCTGGTGCTCTTCGTGAATACGGAAGCTGCTGGTCAATGGAGTCTCGATGAAGTAGTTGACCGTTGGCTACAGATTTTTAAGGGTCCACCGGTCGCCCAAAAATACAAGGCTGGAGAGCCGTTGTCGTCGCATGAAAAGGACGCTTTGACTAGCTTGGTAATAGAATGGCGAGATCGCCTGGCGGACTTGAGCTGGTATATGCGCTGCCTCAATGAGAAGATTGCCCGCATGGCCAATGCCGAGGACGAGTGCACAGGCCGTTTCTGGGAAGGCCGATTCAAAAGTCAGGCTTTGTTGGACGAGGCGGCCTTGATCTCCTGCATGGCCTATGTGGATCTCAATCCCATCCGGGCCAATTTGTGTAGAACGCTGGAGAACTCCGATTATACGTCGATCCAGGAGCGATTGCTTCGCTGTAAGGGCGGGCGATCCAGGGAAACTGAGTCGGGCTGGTTAAGGCCGTTGCGCAAGCAAGGCGTACGAGTTGAGAACGCCATACCCTTGCAATTGACAGACTACCTCGCACTAGTGGACTGGACCGGTCGGGCAATCCGGCAAGACAAGCGCGGTGCCATACCGGCCGACGTGAAACCTATATTGGAAAAGCTCCAAGTGGATCAGGAGAATTGGGTATCGAACACACAGCATTTTGGAAGTCGCTTCTATCGGGCCGTGGGGCGTATTAATCAAATCAGGCGATTGGCAAGGCGTACCGGACTACAATGGATTAAAGGACTATCTCAGTCTGCCGCTTTTTACCACTGAATTTCTCGAACCCACCGATTCATCCCGTAGTGACTAGCGTATACTGTACGGACTGACTTTCATTTTTTGCAGAATTGTTGCTATACGCGTGTCTGGGTAAACTCTCGACTGTATTTAATGACCTTTTACTGGCGATGGCTATGAAAGGGAACGTCTTGTCGGCCAGGACAGTTTGTGGGTGTCCAGTTATCGTTG
>JBBDSF010000047.1:4976-9200 GCA_040905125.1 Pseudomonadales bacterium
ATGAAAGGGAACGTCTTGTCGGCCAGGACAGTTTGTGGGTGTCCAGTTATCGTTGTTTGTGGGTGTACAATTATTGGTTTTTGGATATCTAATTTTCACTCGAGCAGATTGTGGGTGTCCAGTTTTCACTGATTGTGGGTGTCCAGTTTTCACTCGAGCAGATTGTGGGTGTCCAGTTTTCAGATTGTGGGTGTCCAGTTTTCACTGCCAGTTTTCACTTCCAGTTTTCACTATTCCTGCCGCGCTGAATGACTACCAACCATGACGCAGGGTAATAGTTAGATGCTAACATCGTATTGAGGATAAAGAAGGCGCAACCTGTGGAGGACAATGCCTTATGAACACCAGTGGATGGACCTTCTTCCAAGCTTTTCTGAAGTCGCCCAGAATTGTGGCTTCCATGATTCCCAGTTCCCCGTTCCTGGAGCGCCGCCTCGCCAGGTCCGCCCATCTGGCCGCGGCCGACACCGTAGTGGAGATCGGCTGCGGTACCGGCGGCACCACTCGGGCCTTGCTATCCACCATGCGCGACGACAGCCACCTGTTGGCCATCGAGCGTACTGCCGAGTTCGTGGCAACATTGCGCCAGATCGACGATCCACGACTGACTGTGGTGCACGGCTGCGCCAGTAACCTTGTCGATGAACTCAAGCAGCACCGGCTCGACGCCGCGGATGTGGTCATCTCCGGCATTCCATTCTCCACGCTGCCGGAAGAGCTGGCGCGCCTGATCGTCACCGAGGTGCACCGGGCGCTGCGAGTGCACGGCGTATTCGTCGCCTATCAATTCTCCGACCGGGTTGCCGATTATGCGCACCCGTTGTTCGGCAGACCAGGCGTAGAGCTGGAGATGCGAAACGTCCCGCCGCTACGGGTGTTCACCTGGGAGAAGTCAGCCGCATCCGCCGCCGCATAGTACTCGACAAACCGTTTGAACAGTGTCCGCTTTCATATCGCGTGTCGATCCGAGCCAATATCTGCATATCGGGAACGGCTTGTGGGTGTCCAATAGTAGGTAATTCGATTCGTAGAATAGTTCGTGGGTGTCCAATAGTAGACACGTGGGTGTCTAATAATGGAGTGGACGTTGTCAGGCCAGGTACGGGTTTGCTTTGGTGATTAGTCGCGCGGGCTATCCGATGTCGCATCGTTCTGAGCCCTGGCTTCCGTGCGCAGGCTCTCGCGGAGTTCCAGGCGCTGCGCCTTGTAGGCATCGGCATCGCCATAGGCGGCGAACTGGTGATAGCGGCGGTGGCTGCCGGCCACGCGCCGGGCGTGTTTGATCGGGCACCAGTATTGCTCGGTACGGGCGATGATCTCGCGGCTGAAGGCGATTACGCCGTTGCCGTAGCCGCAATAGACACAATTGAGCTTCTCGATGCCGTTGAGATAGGCGAGTTGATGGCGGTCCAGCACGATGTAGCGACTGCGGCGCACTCGCGGAATGTCATAGAGACGGAAACAGATGTGCTGGTATAGCGAGATGCTCAGATCGAGAAACGCCAGCGGCATGATCATGGCATAGATGAACGGCGCGGAGAGCACGTTGCGCAGCGTGGCATGTCCCAGCCACGGCAGGATGGCCACCTTGAGGCGGCGGTGCGCCTCTAGCACCTTACTCTCGAATTTCACCCGCCGGCCTTCCAGATGGTAGCGGAACTTCTCCTGCTGCTCGCGTATCTCTACCTCGAGTTCTTTCTCCAGCCTGCCGATCTGATCTACCAGTGAAGTAATTTTGCTGCTCATAAAGTCGTGTCCTGATCCTGGTAATAGTGACTCGCCTTGTATTCCTCGACGCCGAACTGGGCGAGGACTCCGATGGTGGCCGCCACCGGAATGGCCAGCAACATGCCGGCGATGCCAAGAAAGGCGCCGCCCGCTAGCAGGGCAAAGAGTATCCAGATGGGATGCAGCCCGACACTCTTACCCATCAGTCTGGGCGTGATGACATTGCCTTCCAGCACCTGGCCGCCAATGAAAATGGCCGCGATGAGTCCGACGTACCCGATCTCGCCGGACTGGAACCAGGCCGTGGTGGCCGCCACCAGCAGGCCGACGGTGGAGCCGAACAGGGGGATAATGGATAACAGCCCGGCGCCCGCCCCGATGAGAAAACCGAAGCGCAGGCCGGCAATGGAGAGCGCCAGGGCATAGAGGATGCCGAGGACGAGAGCGACCAGCAGTTGGCCGCGGATGAAGCCGGCGATCTTGGTATCGATCCGGGTCAGTAGTTCCCGGATGCGGTCGTAATGCTGGCGCGGAATCATGCCGTCTATCCACCGGGTGATAGTGGGCCACTCGAGCATGAGCAGGAAGGACACAAGAGGTGACAGCAGCACGACGGTGAAAAAGCCGATCACGGCCTGGCCGCTGCTGAGAAGGCCCGCCAACACATTGGTGCTTACGTTCAAAACGCTGCTGACATTGTCCCTCAGTGCCTCACGCAGGCTCTGCTCCAGATTGTCCTGGTCCACCTGCTGCTGCAGGTTCTGGATGAACGGCTGCAGGCGTTCCAGGAGTGCATCGATGTAATCAGGCGCTCCCCGCGCCAGTTGCACAAGTTCGTGATACAGCGGCGGGATCAGCAACAGCAGCAACACCACCACCACGGCGGTGAAGAGCAGTAGGATGAGCGAGACCGCCGCGGTGCGCGGCACCTGTCGCCGCCCCAGCCAGGCCACGAGCGGGTTGAGCAGATAGGCTATGACGGCGCCCAAGACGAACGGCAGCAGCACGGCGCGGAAGAGATAGACCAACGCCAGAAAACCAAACAGGGCCAGCAGCCAGAACAGGGCCTGGTTTCTCAGCGTAGTGGATGTCATCTGTGTTGTTCCAAAGCCGTGGGTAAACCCGCGGGGCTCAGGTTCCCCTGCTCAGGAAGCGGATCAGTTCGTCGTTGAATAACTCCGGCGATTCCAGGTGGGGATTGTGGCCCACGTTGGGGATCATGAGCAGCTCGCCGTTGGCCAGCAGATCGACGGCGGCGCGGCTGACGTCGGGGTAGTCCGGTCCGTCCTCGGCGCCGCCGATCAGGAGTGTGGGTGTCTCAATCTGCGGCCAGAAACCGCTGATGGATTCGCTGGTAAGACCGCGATTGAGTGCGCGCACCAGTTCCAGGCGCGGGTATTCGCCGCTGAGAGCGTAGCTGTAGCGGATGCGCACGTGCTCCAGAAATTCGGGCTTCCAGTCGACGACGCGGCGCTGCTCCTGCGCGAGGTTAGCGCGATAGAGCTCGACCAGGTCCGGATTCACATCTTCGCCGCTGGGGTCCGCGTAGCGGCGGGCCTGGTCCCTGATGCCGAGGGCGATCGGATTGACCATCACCAGCTGAGTCGTGACCTCCGGGTAGGTGAAGGCGAAATAGCTGGCCATGCGCCCGCCCAGGGAATGACCGACGACGGCGGCCTCGTCGATGCCCAGGTGCTCGAGAATGGCCCGGGTATTGGCGGAATGCAGCTCGTGGCTGTAGGGCAGGACTGGCTTGGAGGAGCGGCCCCAGCCGAGCCGGTCCACGGTGATGACGCGGTAGCCCTCGGCCGTGAGTGCGGCAATGGTGTCTTCCCAATACCAGCCGTAGTAGCTACTGCCATGCAGCAGCACGACCGATCGTCCGTTCGCTCTGCCGGTCGGCGCCGCGTCCATGTAGGCAATGCGCACGTCCTGGCCCATGATGTTGCGGCCGAGAAATTGCACCGGGTAGGGATAGGGGACGTTCTCCAGGCTGATGGAAACCGGCCCCCAGTGCGTCGGCGGTGTGGCCGGAGGCGTGGCCGGATGGCCGGACTGGGCGCTGCTCAGCGCCGAGCCCAGCAGCAGCGTGAGTGCCAGCGCGACGTTTCCAGTGACTTGCAGCAACCGATGACGCATGGTGGATCCTCTCAGGCAGGGATGCGGAATGAGGCACTGATTCTATCATCGGTCCTGCCGGCGTCTACCGCCGCCGCGCCGATCGCCTGCAGCCCGCGCACCGGCCGCTGGCGTGACCCTGGGCCGAACCAGTGTCACTGCTCATGCCGTGCCCCCGGAGCCGGCGGACAGCGCAACGACCTGCGGCATCACCGCGATGAACTGCTCCCCGTTGCAGACAGTGCGCGGGATTGGGTAACAATCGTCATGCGTTAACGATTAGAATAGAGTCCTCGGTGCCAGCAAGGCACGAGTCAATCACAGTATCAAGGAGTCGATATCATGAAGTTTCGCCAAAGTCTTTTGTTGTCATCCATC
>JBBDSF010000048.1:0-27337 GCA_040905125.1 Pseudomonadales bacterium
GCGGGAGGCGCGGAAAGATGGACTGCCCTGCCCCGCATCATGCACTATTACAGATACAACTAATCGATTGGAACGGAAGAACTATGGCAATTTCACTGTATGACATCAGCGTAGCGACCTACGACCAGGTACTCGGCGGAGTCACCACATTTCTGGAGAAAGGGGCCGCACACTGCAACGAGAATAATATCGACCTTGGCGACATCGTCGAAACCAGACTGTATGCGGACATGTTGCCGTTCCGATTCCAGATCGTGTCGGTCGCACACCATTCACTGGGCGCCATCAAAGGCATCGAAGCGGGCAAATTCAGCCCGCCCGACGCAGACTCCGATCTCGACTATGCAGGACTGCAAAATCTGATCACCGAAACGCATAATGAAATCAAGACAATACAACGTGAGACCGTGGAAGGATTCGAGGGCAAGGAGGTCCTGTTTCAAATCGGCGATCGCGAGTTGCCATTTACGGCGGAAAATTTTGTGATGTCGTTCTCGCTGCCCAATTTATACTTTCACGCAGCGACTGCCTACGACATGCTGCGCATGAAGGGAACGCCAATTGGCAAACGACACTACATGGGTCGGTTACGCATGAATATGCAGGATGGCTAACTGAAGGGTAACTAAGGGAGAGTCCAATGAGTTCAGTCCAGGCAGTCAAGGAGACAGTCTCTGACGCCGAATGGGAGGCCCGCGTCAACGTCGCCGCGCTGTATCGACTGGTGGCGCTTGAAGGCTGGGACGACCTGGTCGGCACGCACATTTCCGCGCGCATCCCCGGCGATGACGAGCGCTTTCTGCTGAACCCGTACGGCATGCTGTTCGAAGAGATAACGGCCAGCAACCTTTTAACCATCGATGTCGATGGCAACCAGCTCACAAACAGTGACTACAAGTACAACCGCGCCGGATTTACGATTCATAGCGCGGTACACATGAACCGCCACGATGCGATGTACGTGATTCATCTGCACACCGATCATGGCGTCGCTGTCTCGTGTCAGCAGCAAGGTCTGCTGCCGATGAATCAAACGGCGCTTGCGGTCTACGACGGGGTCGCCTACCACGACTACGAAGGGGTCGCGACCAATCTGGCAGAACGGGAACGTCTGGTTCAGGATCTCGGTGACAAGAACGCCATGATACTCCGCAACCATGGCACGCTATCGTGCGGTCCGAATGCGGGCGGTGCCTGGCAGGCTATTTATCGTCTTGAGAGAGCCTGCAAATACCAGATTCTCGCCCAATCCGGCGGGGCGGAGATCACACCGCTGTCGCAGGAGGTGATCGATTCCATGCGTAATGCCATAAGTACCGAGAAGCTGGAACCCCGCGGCGAATTCATCTGGCCCGCGCTACTGCGAAAGCTGGACAGGATCGACCCGTCTTTCAGGGACTAGTGGAGCTTTGCTCCAACAACTGAATATGCTCCGGCGACAGGCGCCAGCCTGATGCAAGGCAGTTCTCCTCGGTCCGCTCGACAGAGTCAGACTTCGGGATCGCAATCACGTGGTCCCGGGAAATACACCAGTTCAACGCCACCTGCGCGATCGTCTTGCCCGTATCGTCAGCAATCTTTGAAAGTGCTCCTTGTAGCTGTGCATCGAGACCGGCCGGATTACGGGCAAGCGGACTATAAGCAATCACTGTCACGCCCTGCTCCCGACAAAACGGAATCAGTTCGGTTTCAATACCGCGGCTGGCGAGAGAGTACTTCACCTGATTGGAGACAATCTTGTATTTCGTCGCCGCCTGCGCAGAACGAAACTGCAGAACGGAGAAATTACTGACACCGATAAACCGAACCTTGCCCATGTCGACCAATTCATCCATGGCGCCCATGGTCTCTTCAATGGGTATGCTGTCGCTCGGCCAATGAAGCTGATACAGGTCGATGACGTCAACGCCCAGTCGTTTAAGACTCTGGTCGGCCGATTTCAAAAGCGCCTCACGACGGAAGTTGGAGGGAGAGACCTTGCTGGCGATAAAGACCTCATCCCTCATTCCCTTGATCGCTTCGCCTACCACGTCTTCAGTGCCGTAAGCTTCCGCCGTGTCGATCAGGTTGGCGCCGAGGGCAACACCCTTTCTCAAGGGCTCGACACCGCCCTTGTACTGCCAGGCGCCGAGCCCGATGTCCGGGACGGCCACGTCCGTATCTCCCAGTTGTTTGTACTCCATCGCCAGGCTCTCGCTATGTATCCTGTTCTTTCCTGTACGCCTCTGCCTGCGCCTTTACAATATTGATCAGATTACCCATGGCCAGGTGCATATCGATGAGATGTAAACCCCATCCGGTCTGAACTTCTCCCTCTACGACGACATCGCCAACAATATCATCCGCGCGCGGATCTTCAGGGTCACCATGGACACTAACCGAGAGATACGAGCCGCGGTCGTCATTGACGCATTGCGCCGTCAGCATGCCGGGCAGACTGACAAAGGGCGTCGTTACCTCCTCGCCTTCCACCCAGGGTTCAGGTTCCGCGGAATTCATTCCCGGCCCCTCGGTGGATAGATATGCATGAAGTTCGCCACTGCCGCCGCTTAGCGAGGCCGGATTGGTGCAAGCTGCGATCATGCCTTCCTCTTCGACGCGTCCAAAAAGCGACTCGTCGGGCGGCGGAATATCGTCCCGGAACGATGCATACGTGACAACACAACCTGTCTCGTCAGACCTGCTGCACAAGGGCATATGCTCAAAAGCGCCGCCTACACGCTCACCTGCCGGAACCGGCAGGCGCGTTCCTATCAGTAACGCGGAGATAACCTTGTCCTGAACCGGCTGCCCGTCGATTTCATTGCTGATAAGTCGGGTCAATACGCCGGAGCCTTGAGAATGACCGATCAACACGACGCCCCGGCCATCATTATCATGGGCGAGATAATGATCCCACGCTGCTTTGACATCATTATAGGCAAGCGCCCGATCCACCTGCATATCTTCGCCGGCCCTGCGAGCACGAAGTGCGGTCAAGGTGACTTGCCGGTACAACGGAGCAAAGGTTCTGCACACCTCACCGAAACGCGCGAACTGCGCCCTGATGACACTGATTTCACCCGGGCCCGCCTTCATGTCACTGTTGGGCGTCTCGTCGGTAGACACTGTCGGATAGACATAGAAGCAATCGATCGGTGGTCTCGGATTACGTGTAAACGGCTCCCGGGTCATGGTGCCATCCGCGGCAACTACGGTGGTCGTCAGATCCATAACGCAGGCATCGCCGTCCAGGTCCGGGCGGCAAAGCCAGTTTTTCGGGTTGCTGTAATCAGCCGCGCCCTGGCCTTCCCCACCCTCTTCGGCCTTTTTTGCGTCCTCCATGGCCGGCGCCTCGGATTTCGCCTGATCCGCTGATTGTGTACTATCTTCTTGTGTTTCCGTGTCGCTGCAAGCGATCAGCAGGGTCGCTAACATGGCGGGAAGCAGCATTCGTACGAACGAGTTTGAATATATCCTGGTCACTTTATTTTCCTTTTTTATTATGAATCGCGCAGGATGGACCCCCGTTTGGGATTAAGGCCTGATACCTGATTCATAAAATTAGCCCAAATTTGCCTTGATCTCAATAAGAGAGGCTCTGATACTTCATCTCGAAATACGGAGGGCAGTTCACGTCGCCCCGCCAATTGTACCTGGGAACTCGATTAAGGATGAGCGTATCACCATTGCCAATAACCAACAGATATGATTAATTTTCGTCACCTGAATCGATATACAAAGGACCTTATGACGACCTACAAGCACCACGACACCAAAATTGAGCTGACAAAGGGTGATATCGTGAAGCAGAGCGACATGGATGCAGTGGTCAATGCCGCCAACGCCATGCTGATGCCAGGTGGCGGCGTGGCAGGGGCGATTCATCGGGCGGCTGGACCGGAACTGGCCGAAGAGTGCCGGGATAAAGCACCGATTAAACCGGGCCAGGCGGTTGTCAGTGGTGGCCACAAGCTGCCCAACCCCTGGGTGATTCATTGTCTGGGGCCGGTATACGGTCACGATGAACCGTCCGACAAGCTCCTCGCAGACTGCTATCGCAACGCGCTGCAGGTCGCGCGAGAGAACGGCATCACGTCTGTCGCATTTCCGGCCATTTCCACCGGTGCGTTCGGCTATCCCGTGAAAGAGGCCGCTGACGTGACGGCAACCGCAATCGTCGCGGCGCTCACCGAAAATGACACGATACAACAGATACGCTTCGTGTTATTCGACGACAATCTGCTTGATGTCTTTCAGCAGGCCTTCGATCAGGCACTTGGCCGCTAATAGCTTGAGGCGGCATCAGGAGCCGACTCAGGCCCTGGATCAGGCCCTGACTCAGGCAATGATGCCCTGCTCTTTCAACTCGGCGATCTCCGCGTCACTCAGGCCCAGCACCTCGTTCAGCAATTCCTTCGTGTGCTGACCCAGTAATGGTGGCGCATGGTCGTAGCTAATCTCGGAGCGTGAAAATCGAATCGGGTTGGCAACCAGTGGCATGCCATCAACATCAATGTTCATATTCCGTGCTTGTACCTGGGGGTCCTTGAATACGCGGTCAATCGTATTGATCGGGCCGCAGGGCACACTGGCATTCTGCAGAATTTCCAGCCACTCGTCAGTACCCTTCTCGCGCAGTAACTCCTGTAGGGTTGCGGCCAGAGTGTCCCGGTTGGCCACGCGATCATCATTTCCCTGATAGCGTGGGTCCCGGGCCAGGTCCGGACGCGCCAGCACCTCACACAAGCGTTCAAACTGAGTGTCATTGCCGACCGCCACAATGATGTATCCATCATGGGTGGCAAATGACTGGTACGGCACGATATTGGGATGGGCATTACCCAGCCTGCCTGGCGGCTCGCCGGAGATGAGGTAATTACTCGCCTGATTGGCCAGCGCAGCCACCTGCACATCGAGCAACGCCATGTCGATGTATTGGCCCTTCCCGCTCGTCTGACGTTCGTGCAAGGCCGCGAGAATGGCGATCGTGCTGTACAGGCCGGTTAAAATATCCGCCAGGGCTACGCCTGCTTTCTGAGGTCCATCCGATGATTTTTCATCGGGCTCACCGGTGATGCTCATCAGCCCGCCCATGGCCTGAATCATAAAATCGTAGCCGGGCCGATCCTTATACGGGCCGGTCTGGCCGAAGCCGGTTATCGAGCAATAGATAAGGCCGGGATTAATGGCGGAAAGGGCCTCATAGTCCAGCCCGCGTTTTGCCATGTCACCTGTTTTGAAGTTTTCGATAACGATATCGGCATGGCGCACCAGTTCCTTGACCAATTCCTGACCTTTCTCCTGTGACAAATCGATCGCAAGCGAACGTTTCCCCCGATTCGCAGACATGAAATAGGCAGACAGACGCCGGTCCTCATGCTCCCAAAAGGGCGGCCCCCAGGTTCGCGTGTCATCCCCGGCACCAGGGCGCTCAACCTTGATCACATCCGCGCCCAGATCCGCCAATGCCTGACTCGCCCAGGGTCCTGCCAGTACGCGACTCAAATCCAGCACGCGTACATTTTCGAGAGTTGTCGTCATGGTTTAGTTACCGCCTTACCCCATACCCATCGGTACAGCCTGGGTCGCCTGCCCCGCCACAATGTACCAGGTCACAAAGATACTGTTTATAAACGCGCCCACCCATATTTGACGAGTCTTGTGAAAACACCAAGTCGAGATGATTGCCACCACTGTCATCAGTGGCACAAATTGAATGGCAAGAATCGTTAACAGTGGCTGCGAGGCAATGGTCATCGTACTACCGGCGAACAAGGGGATATATTGAATCAGTAGTAACACGACAAAGCCGAGGGCCAACACGCCGACATTGATGCACGTGTCTGCCGCGATGGAACGGTGAGCGACACGCAACTGATTGTGTAACGCCATCGATAACACAATAAAGAAAGCCGTAAACGGCAGCAGATAAATCAGAAACATTTGAAAGTGCGCCGGCGACATCAATTTCAGGGCGACGACCCAAAAACGAAAATCGATCGTGAAAAAATAATCCGCCAGCATTAGCGCACCATACAAAAACCCGCAGCAGATGCCGGCAGCAAGCGCACTCCGCACCACAATGACGGCGTCAGTTGGCATCGCGAGGTCAACCCGTTCAACATGGCGTTGGTCACGCCACCATTTAAACAGGCCCAGCATAATGGCGGCATTACCCAATGCCCAGAGCATGATGCCGTTGGTCATCTGCTGAGGCAGTACCAGATTGGCTGGAATAATGTAACTCGCCAGCACTTGCAGGGGAAAAAAAGTCAGCGCCGGGATAATCGCCATTAAGGATCCGGTGATGGCCAGACTGGCAGTGTCGTTACTGACATGACCGAGTGGCGTCCCGGTCACAGGCCGAAAAAACGGCCAGCTAACGACCCACTCGACCAATGGATAGATCAATGCAATCAGTCCGACAAGCGCAATCAGCGTGCCCAGCTCTTTCCAGTACCAGATCTGATCGCTTGCCGGCAGATCATTGCCACCGTCCAGCACACGTTGAAACCAGGCCGCCGCATCGCCGATTGCCCGCCTGGATAGATGGTCACCCGGATGCGTAACAGCAGGCTGAGTCAGTTTCCTGGCGGTCCCCGCCTCGATGTCGCCGTACAGCTTGCCGACTTCCACGCTGGTGTCGGTATCGAAAAGCGTCTTCAACTTGTCGGTTTCGACAATATCGGGCGCGGTCCGCGCACCCCACATGAACTGTGCAAATTCGTCGTATTGACTGTAGACCACCAACACATTGCGTGGAAATTCCGGTGTACCTTCGGGTGCACCCATCGTGCCCGTGGACGCTCCTTCCAGAACCATGGCTTGATAACCATCAGCATCAGTCGCCGCTGCCGCCAACGAGGCCCATCCGCCCATGGAATGCCCCTCAAGGCCGATATTGCCCGTATCCACAAACGGCAAGCCGCGTAAATACGCGAGTCCATCCGGTCCGCCGAAGCCGGCAGCAAAGGCCGGGGGATCAGAAAATCCGTGGCCCCTCTGATCCAGCGCCAATACCACAAACCCACGCCGCGCAAATTCGATCGCGAAACCGGATTGCGTCTCCCTGGAATTAATGTAGCCATGAACGGCGAGAATGCCGGGCGCCTTGTTTTCACTCGTCACCCCGCGCGGGACATACAGCAGCGCACTCATTGATTCACCGGAACTACCGACAAAACGTATATCGTGAACTTTGACTTCGCCGGCATTTGTCTGCACAAATGCCGCAAGCCAGCTCCCGACAATGAGCATGGCCAACGAGACGATTACTCGGTTGAAGTACATGCACGGACTCCCCTCTCAAGCCCGCATACTGATTCAATTATCAAGGGGATTCAAGTGCACCTGTTTGCGCTACACTGTGATCCCTGGTTTGAAAATAGAAAGGAGACAAATGATGAGTGGCCCGCAACCCGGCACTTCTGAATGGTTAGCACAGGTACAGGAGGAAATCATTGAGCCCGACCTGCCGATCATCGATCCCCATCATCATCTTTGGCGACGACCGAATCGAGATTACCTGCTCGAGGATCTGTGGGAAGACACCGGCTCAGGCCACAATATTGTCAAGACGGTGTTTATCGAATGTCGCGCGGAATACCGGCAGGACGGGGCGGACCATCTCAAGCCGCTGGGCGAAACTGAATTTGTCGCCGATCAGGCACGGCAGAGCGCCCAGGGTGGAAACGGCCAGGCCGAAATCGCTGGAATCGTCGGTCATGCCGATCTGACATTGGCCGAAGATGTCCGCGAGGTACTCGAAGCCCATCTTGACTTCGGTGCTGGCCGATTTCGCGGTATTCGCCACGCGGGCGCGCGAGACCCGCACCCGGATGCCTTGATGATCGCCGGCCGCGCGCCGGAAGGGTTGTATGCGCGGGATGATTTCCGTCAGGGAATGAAAATCCTGGGGACCATGGACCTCACCTACGATACCTGGCATTACCATCATCAAAACCAGGCATTCGCGGAACTCGCCCGCGCCGTACCCGGCACGCAAATGATCCTGGATCACTTCGGCACACCGCTGGGAGTTGGCCCTTACGCCGACAAGCGCAATGAAATTTTCGAACAGTGGAAAAAAGAGATCGCCGATATCGCCGAGTGCGAGAACGTGGTCGCAAAACTTGGCGGGCTCGCCATGCCCGACAATGGTTTTGGCTGGCACACCGCGTCAAGACCACCGGGTTCAGACGAGTTTTTCGAGGCGCAGCGACCTTATTACCTTCATACCATCGAGTGCTTTGGGCCGGAACGTTGCATGTTCGAAAGCAATTTTCCGGTCGACAAGCTATCGCTGTCCTATCACGTGCTTTACAACGGGCTTAAAAAGATCGTCGCGGACTTCTCGCAAGATGAGAAACTTGCCATGTTCTACGGCACGGCCGCACGGATTTACAACATCTGATCACTTATTCGCGAAAATAACTTCGCGAACGTTACGCGCGCAGGTTTTTGGCCCAGTACACGGTGCCGCCTGCGACAGCGGCAGGCATCAGGACGAGATTAAGCACCGGAATCGCCATCAATACATAGACGAAGATGCCGAATAACAGGCTCTGAACCCGGGTTCCTGCCAGGCGCCGGCGCAAATCCCGAAAACCGACCTCGTTGTTATCCGCAGCGTAGTCCGTATATTCCACCGCCATCATCCAGGCACTGAACAACAGCAGAAGTATCGGCGCCAGGATATTAACGACAGGAATCAGAGTGAGTATCAGCAGGCCCAGCAATCTGGGCAGAAAATAAAAAATCTTGGCTAGTTCACGACCCATGGCTCTCGGAATCACTTTCCACCAGACGATTTCCGGAATGTCATCGAGCGAGCCCACCAATTGTTGCTCCACACGAGTCGACAACACGGCGTTAAACGGCGACGCAATCAGGTTGGCCACCAGGGTAAAGCCATACATCAAAAATATGATGGCGGCGAGAACCGCAATGGGCCAGATCAGCCATGTAAGAAATGACGCCCAGTCCGGCAACTGTGCAACGATCGCATCGATCCATGCGTCGAACATAAAGAAGGCATAAACAAGAATCGCGGTAACGATAGCCACATTAATCAACACCGGCACAATGACATACCGGCGCAAACCCGGCTGACGAATCAACCTCAAACCTTCGAAAACGCAATCAATGCCGGTCATCGCTGCTCAACCTTATCGTCGGACTGCCGGTGTTTCCACCGTGAGTCCGTTGCCTCGCCATTTGAGATAATATTCAAGGTTTATATATTCCTCGCTGCCTTTATCAAAGGGCTGCGCCCTGACTGCCTCGTTACACCACTGAAACATTCTGTGAAGCGAGCCCAGGGCCTCCCAGATGTGACGGTATGCCGGATAGCCGTTCGAATGGCCCTCGCTGATGACTTCACCCCTTAGTCGCTTACCCGCCGATTGCTCATGGCAGTGGGCACAGGACAGATTTAACTGGCCGCGGCGCCGGTAATAGAATTCACGGCCTTGCTCGAAAAAAGGCCTGGTCTCCTCGGTGACCGTCACGTCAATGGTACGGCCCCGGGACAGATTGCCAAGATATGCCGTCAAGGACAACATCTCCTCCGATTCGGGTTCGAGCGCCTCCCGGTTTTGGCGCTCGACCCGGCACTCGTTAATCTGTTGGGATAAATTCACCAACCTGTCCGCTTCGGCATCATGCCTCGGATACTTAAGGGTCACATCCTTCATAGTGGCTGCATCGTGACAATCACCGCAAGCGTTGCCTTGCGAGGCATCATTGAACAGGGTCTTACCTGAATCCACCCGGAAATAGCCGGGATTGGCAAATTCGTCACGCTGAAGCTTTTGGTTGGGCGCGCTCAGATAGTCAAAGCCGGATATCGGGTCTTTCACTTGAGTCGGCTCGGCCATCAACAGCGGAGCCGATAATAAACCGCATAAAAGCAAAGATAACGATGCGACTCGAGCCATCACAATTCGACATTGACCTGTTTGACGACTTGTTGGCTTTCACCTCTATCATCATGCCAGGTCAAGGTCATTGGACCGGTGGAAACCGCTTTGACGTAGAATGAAAGATAAGGGTTGGCGGCGATGCCGGGACCGAGCTTCGCCTCGAATACCATCTGCCCGGCATACTCGCAAGTAAAGCGATCAATAATATGCCTGGGTATAATTTCACCCCGGGTATTACGGCGATAGCCCGTCTCCATGGGGTGAGAAATCATGGTGCGAATTTCCATGACCTCATCCGGCTTGGCGCTTTCGGGAATTTTGACTCTCGGTTTTAGTCTGTCCATATATCCTCAACACAAGCACCGACAGTGACGACTATATTAACGCCCGCCCCTCTGACACTGTTATCAGACAATTCGGCAATGGCGCGCACGGTCTGCGTTTTGGCCAATCGAATGCGGGTCGATATCTCAGCCTTACCACTCATGGGCGTCAGGTGCCAGGTTACCGCCTTTTTCTCGGGATTGCCCGGTACGATAATATGGATCATTTTCACATAATCCGATTCTGTCATGGGTGAATCAACCGACACGGTAATGGGAACGGAGTTACCCGTCTCCGCAATACGCGGCATGTCGATGTTGATACCGGATTCAGATAGTTCTCGCCCGTCAACCAGTTGCTGAACAACGCTGCCGGTGACCCCTCGTAGCCAGAGGGCCAGCGGCAGACCGGTCGTTGTTATCAACAACCTGCGACGAGTCAGGACCATCATTCTGCCTCCAGTGTTTCAAGCCAGGCAACAACATGGTTTATCTCTTCATCCGTGAGAATGGGTTTGCCTTTGAATTCATCGGCAACCCGGTACAGATCTTGTGTCGAACCGTAGGGTGGCATCATCGTCTCGGGATTAAAATGACGCGAGTCCTTGATCCGATCAAACAAGTCGGCATCACTCAATCGGTCAGCCACCCCCATCAGCGGCGGCCCGATGTTTCCCTGCTGCTCCGGATCCCCGGCACGCACCTGATGGCAGATGACGCAATCACCCTGATCGGGATCCAAGGCGATCTTGCGTCCCGCTTCCGCGTTGCCTTCCGCAAACGCACCCATCACCAGGTAAACCAACAGATAGCCGCCAATCAGCAGCATTGGCACCAGCAATAACACCATGAGTACAATCAATGGCAGTTGTTTCATCAAGCACCTGCTTCATGAGACAACGTCTTGTTGGCAATGAAAGTATCCGCGGTGATTGCCCGGTACCAGTCATGGGTGTACTTCGCCTCTGCCTGGCGAAACGCTTTATCAGCGCCGAGAGGGCTTGTGTCCTCGCTATCCGGCACTGCGACGAGACGTTCGTTTGCAGTCTTATAAACACCGGAGATGGAGATACCATAATCCTCGCCGATGAGGCTGTAGCAGGTATTCATCATAAATGTTTCAAGCGGCGGGGTGCCATTAATGCGGGCCGCAATGGATGCCGCACACACCTTGGCTTGATTGTTGGCCGAAAACGCCGACTTGGGCATGGGCGCCGCATTCACTGCATCACCAAGAATATACACATTGGACGCCAGCGTGGACTCGAAGTTGCCCGGATCGACCTCGCACCACCCCCTGCCTCCATCGAGCCCGGATTCTGTAACGATCGCACCGGCCCGCTGAGGCGGGATCAGATTACCCACATCCGCAGGGAATTCATCGAAGTCCGTATAGAAGACTTTATCTTCATCGACGCGCCGGAGCGTGCCCGTTTGGGATACCGGGACCCAGTCAATCATGCCGGGATATCGCTCATTCCAGCCCTCCTGGAACAGTGCCTTTTTCGTGAAGTTATCCTTGGCATCAACAATGATGATTTTTGCCCTCGGGTTATGGCGCTTGAAGTACTCTGCGACCAGACTCGCGCGTTCATAGGGACCCGGTGGACACCGATAGGGATTGTCCGGTGCTGCAATTACAAACACGCCTCCCTGCTTCATGTCTTCGAGCTGTGATCGCAGACGCAATGTCTGATAACCCGCCTTCCAGGCATGGGGTAATTCCATGGGCGTACGCACACCGGTACCTTCAATCGAGTCGTACACCAGCTCGATGCCGGGCGAGAGTACCAGGAAATCACAGGCTAATGGCGCACTATTCGATTCCAGATAGATCAGCCGGCCCTTCGGGTCGATCGACCGTGCGGAAGTCGCGATGTGCCTGACACCGGCTGCCTGAAGCCCGGTATAATCAAAGGTGATCGTATTGATATCCCGCTTGCCGGCCACTACCAGATTACTAAAGGGGCATGTAATAAACGCTCGGGCGGGTTCTACCAATGACACCTCGGCCGATGGCGCGAGTTTCTTGATATACCCTGCCGCGGTTGCACCACCAAAACCGCCACCGACAATGACAACACGTGGCTTTGCCCTTCCTGGTACCGAAAAGGAAAGAGGAACCAGCACGCTTGCCTGCAGAAACCGCCGCCGCTTGATCATGGCCGCTCCGTCAGAACGCGAGCGAGGGCGGGAATATCTTCCTCGTCGATACCTGCCATCAGGCGATGCATCACGGTCACCGTCTCATCCGGTTCACGTAAGGCGTTCAGGCGGGCCGCCAACGCTTGCCGGTCCATATCGCCCGGCACGGCGGGGATATCCCTGTTGTCCGGGTGATGACAGGTGACACAGGTTCTGGCAATGACCCGCGAAGCGGCCTCCCTGTCGTGATGCCTGTCGTCATGGCTCTTCTCACTCTGATCTGCACTTGGAGCCGGCAGGGATACGCCACTTAAAATTGTTGTCAACAAAACGATCACGCCGGCACGAAACATCATCATGTTTGCTCGTCAATGCCGTCACGCCCGCTGCAAGACATAGGACTTGATCGGTAATGAGCGAATACGTTTGCCGGTTACCTTGTAAATTGCATTGCAGACAGCCGGTGCCGTCGGCGGCAAACCCGGTTCACCCATTCCGCCCCACTTGTCACCACCGGCCAGAGCAAAATGGGTTTCCATAACCGGCGCCTCGTCCATATGGACCATGTGATAGGTGTCAAAATTGGTTTCCAGGATGCGACCTTGCTCAATCGTTAACTTGCCATAGAGCGCCGCGGTCAGCCCGTAGATGATGCCGCTTTCAATTTGCATTTCCGCAGTCTTCGGGTTCACCAGATTGCCGCAATCCACCGCACTGACAATCTTGTCCACCTTGAGTTCGCCGTCAGTACTAATCGTCACTTCCGCCACCTGGCCGACAATGGAGCCAAAGCTTTCGTGGATGGCGAGCCCCTGCGCCGATCCTTTTGGCATGGATTTACCCCAATCGGCTTTACGGGCCAGCTCATTCAGAACATTGAGCATCTCCGGGTGACCGGCAAGCAATTCCCTGCGGAACTGCAGCGGATCTTTTTCAGCGGCCGCTGCCATCTCATCGACGAAACACTCCAGCGCAAACGCGTTTTGAGAGCTGCCCACGGAACGCCAGAACCACGTCGTCATATGGGTATTCTTGATGGTATGTGTGATCTTCTTATTGGCCGCCGCGTAGGGCATATTCTGCAAGCCTTCAACGGAAGTACGATCCACACCGTCTTCGACTGAATCCGGTCGAATCTCGGCCAAAATGGAATGCGCCACCGAATGATTGGTGTAAGCCGTCAGGTTTTTATCCCGATCAAAGCCGGCCTTGAACCGCATTGCAGCCATGGGTCGATAACGCCCCTGGCGCATATCTTCTTCGCGACTCCAGATCATTTGTACCGGCTTGCCGATTTCTCTGGCGATGGCGACGGCTTCCCTTACGTAGTCGGGATTACTCCGACGCCCGAATCCACCGCCAAGGAAACAGTTGTGTACATAAACCTTCTCCGGGGCGACACCGGCCACGTCGGCCGCGGCAGCAAGCGCGGACTCAGGATTCTGCGTGCCTGTCCACACATCGACACGATCATCCTGAATATGAACGGTACAGTTAAGTGGTTCCATACAGGCATGGGCAAGATAGGGTACGATATAGTCCGACTCAATCGAGTTGTTGGCCTGCTCCATTGCCGTATGAGAATCGCCGTCTGAAGCAACGACAACGCCGTCCTCTTTCAGGGCGGCCATAAATTCATTCTTGAATTGTTCCGACGACGTCTTGCCTTCCTCGCCAATGTTCCAATCCACGGGTAATTGTTCGGACGCTGTTTTGGCTTGCCAATAATGCTCCGCGACCACGGCAACGCCGTTTTCAAGCTTCACGGCCTCAAGGACGCCGGGATTGTTACGTATCGCGTTAAACCGAAAGCTGCGTACCGTGCCGCCGAGTACCGGGCAGTGCACCACGGCCGCATACACCATGCCGGGCACGCGTACATCCATACCAAACTGCGCCGAGCCGTCAACCTTAGCGGGTACATCCAGGCGATTTTTAGGTAATCCCAACAGGTTAAAATCTTTGGGCTTCTTGATCTCAACATTGGCGACAGACACCTTCGCGGCATCGGCGGCAATTGCGCCATAGTTAATGGACCGGTCACTGGACCTGTGATGGACACGCCCATAATCTGCATAGCAGTCCTTCGGGTCGACATACCATTTCTCGGCAGCCGCTTTGATCAGCTTTTCTCTCGCCTCGGCACCTGCCTTTTGTAAATATTCACGCGAGCGTCTGACCGCGCCACTACCGCCGGTGCCCATTCTTTTGTAGACCCGATCCTCACGAATACTTCGATTTACAGAGGCATATTCAGCACGAACATTGCGCCAGTCAGCTTCCAGTTCTTCCGCCACCAACATGGGCATTGAGGTGAAAACGCCCTCTCCCATTTCTGACTGGGCAACGCGAATCGTAATGGTATCGTCAGGATCAATCACGAGCCAGGCATTGATCTCCGCATTGTCCGTCTCCCAGGGTTTATAAGGCTCGGCCTTGCCGAAGGCAGGAATGTGAAAGGAGATCATCATACCGCCGGCCGCGGTCGCGCCGGACTTCATCAATTGTCGCCGTGTTATGGTCTTCATCTCATGCCCCCTGCTTCTCGGCAGCCTTGTGGATAGCCGCTCTGATTCGCTGATAGGTACCACACCGGCAAATATTGGTCATGACCTTGTCGATATCCGCGTCAGTCGGATTCGACTTATCCCGCAACAAGGCGGTGGCCGTTAAAATCTGACCCGACTGACAATAACCACACTGGGGCACATCTTCTTCGATCCAGGCCTGCTGCACCGGGTGACTCCTGTCCTCGGACAATCCTTCGATCGTCAGGACTTCGGCGTCCTTCACCTGTGAGACCGGAAAAGTGCAGGAACGCACAGTCTGGCCATTTAACAACACCGTACAGGCCCCGCATTGGGAAATACCACAACCGTATTTGGTGCCAGTCAGATTCAGGTGGTCCCGTAATACCCATAACAACGGGGTCGCGGGGTCGATATCCAGTTCGTGTTGTTCACCATTGACACTAAGCTTGACCATAAATGCTCCGCTCCGGGGATTTTTGGAAGATGCGGTCCAGTTTAGCAGCAGCGGACAAGCAATTTAATCCCGGCGTCCACCTTTCGGAATCGCGGTGGCAACGATCAATAATTGCGATGCCAAAGTGCAAGCGCTAACGAAGTCCCTCCCAAGCCTCCCGGCGCCCGGCATCCGGGTCCGCAACGGTCTCGGAGGGTTGATCGAAACGCATATTGATGCGCTCTTCGCACGTGTAGGCAGGCCAGCCGGGATCGCCTTCCCGTATAAACCGGGTCCAGGCGGCGTGCATATCGTCAGCTACTGACTGGGGTTGCGGTCCCTCGCCGATAAACAGGTCCACGCCAGGTTTGTCCAGGTTATTGAATACAAAAGGAATTTCCAGTGCGTGCGTGGCTTTCAGCTTCGGATTACGAGACTCCCAGGTAAACCAATACATCCAGGTGTTGGCACCATGGTTTTCTCGCGCTTCTGCCAGGCGAAGCGCTGGTAGTCGGAACGTGAAGTCTGTCGACATGGCAACCGATAGCTCCGTCGCACTGGCATCAGGCAGCGCACGTCTGTAGGTCTCCAGCAGTCCATCGCCACCACCATATCGTTCGGCTTCCTTTTTAACTTTGGCGTCATCCACCTCGCCTGCGACAAACAGCGTCGCTTCATCCTTGTTGGTGCCAGCCAGCACGTCAATGTCCGCGCTTTGACCACTTTCGATCGCCTCAATTGGACTCGTTGGCAAAACTTCATTGCCCACCACGGGATAAAAGGGAGATACGGGTACGCCCAACGAACTAGACAGCGTGCCTCGCTGCAGTTCTGTATCGATATTCCGTTGCGCCTTTAAAATATCGTCCGCGGATGCCGTTAACAATTCATCCATCGTGGTGGCATTCATCTTCTCCAACAACAAATCGGTGACGATGTTACCGGCTTCCGGTGGCAAAGTGTGATGAGCGGCGCCGCTTTGCAGAATCGCGCGATGAAAAAGGCCTTCCGCTTTCGGAGAACCTAATAAAGCACCGACGCTGAATGCCCCGGCCGACTCACCCGCTATTGTTACCTGCGCTGGATCACCACCGAAGTTGGCGACATTATTCCGAACCCACTCCAGCGCAGTAATCTGATCAAGAATTCCGTTAATACCGGAGCAGGCATACTCCTCGCCGAACCGGGACAGGTCGGTAAAACCCAAGGCGCCCATGCGATAGTTGATGCTAACGACTACGATGTCGCCATTGCGCGCAAAACTGGCGCCGTTGTACCAGGGAATCGCTCCCTGACCGGTCCGGAAACCACCACCGTGGATCCAGAACAAAACCGGGCGCTTGCCATCATCAAGGCCGGGCGTTGAAATATTGAGGAACAGACAATCTTCATCCCACTGAACGGGGGCGCTGTCCGTCATACCACCCGTAGGCACCTGCGGCGCCGCGGCCCCGAACTTTGTGGTGGTGCGAACTTCACCCCAGCCAGGATGCGGCTGGGCGGGCCTGAACCTTAATTCCCCCGTTGGTGGCGCCGCGTACGGAATACCGGCAAATAAAAATACATCGTCCCTGACCCGGCCCTGAACCGGTCCACTGGTTGTCTCAGCGATAGCGCTACTGCTGGATTCCGCTATGGTGCTCATTATTGTCTCCTTTGCTCTGGCCGCGTGCTCATCGAGGCACTCAATGAAGCTGCAAGCTTACACTGACTAATTTAGCCATGTCACGGCGACCGTTGTGGATGTAGTAAAGAGCGGGTGGTTCCCGCATGGACCCCGGATATTTCGCTGCGCGAAATTCCGGGGTGACGGAGGGGGTGTCCGGGACAACGTTTTGATTCTGTCGCGCGTTTGGGGTGACGTTCGGTTTATCGAGACTCGTGGCCGTCAGTGAGTCTGACGGCTGTAATAGCGCCCCTGTTCAAAACTTTCAAAGAGCTCATGCAACACGGGATGCTCAATGCGAGATCCGGAATCGTCAGGCTCAAGATGGCGCTCAGCCACGTAGGTAACATGGTCCTGGTTGTGCACCAATACCGTGTACCAGGGCGCATCCTTTGGAGGCCGGCTGGTCGCCACGTTTTCATACCACTCTTCGGTGCCGCTGAATTCAGGGTCCACGTCCGCTATCACGCCACGATAATCATATTTCTTGTGATGAACTACCTGGCCAATTGTAAATTTGGGTTCATTCATAGGCGTTACCTGCTATCTAATCCGTTAATCTCACGTTGGCTGGCCTCTGTGTTAATTCGCTTAACCATCGCGCGAAGGCCGTTTCCCCGCCCTTCGCTGAGATGCCGGATGAGATCGAGTTCCTCGAAATAGGAATCGATGTCGAAGTTCAATATTTCCTCGGGGGTTTTGCCGTTGTAGGCGGCAAGGACGACGCCAAGCAGTCCCTTGACAATAAACGCATCGCTATCGACCTCGAACCACAGACGACCGTCCTCGGTCGCACTGTCGATCCAGACCTGGCTTTGGCAACCGCGCACCAGATGCTCGTCATCCTTTTTCGCGTCGTCCATGGCGGGAAGTTCTTTGCCCAGGTCGATAATATATTTGTAGCGTTCTTCCCAATCATCGAAGAAGGACAAGGTATCGACGATATCTTTCGCGGTGATATCCGTCCCAAACGGATTGCGAGTGACTGCCGGTTCAGACATAACCTAAAAGAAAAGCCCTGTTTCAAGTTGCGCCTCTTCGGACATCATTTCCCGGCTCCAGGGCGGCTCAAACACCAGTTCAACATTCACATCTTCCACATTGGGCACCAGGGATACCCGTTTTTCGACATCACCAACCAACACCGGGCCCATGCCGCAACCGGGCGCGGTCAGTGTCATCTCGATGTCGACGCGCTTGTTGTCCTGGTCGATATCGAGATTGTAGATAAGACCGAGACTTCGCAGATTGACCGGAATTTCCGGATCATAAACTGTTTCAAGCGCCTCCCAGACCTGGTCTTCGTGAATCTGGTCATCGCCGCGATCCTCAAAGGACAATTCGAGTTTTTCCAGACCCAGGGCATCGGCATCCACGCCATCGACCCGAATCATATTACCGTTATGAACCACCGTATAATTGCCCCCCAGAGACTGGGTCACCGTGACAAAGCTGTCCGGCGGGATCGTGACATGATCGCCCACCGGAACCAGGCGGCCGGGGCATTCACGTGTGGTGGTGACAAGTGTCCGTTCCTGTTGCATGTATTTAGCTCTTTACCAAAAAATTTACAGTTCTGCCTTGTCAGTCTTCAACATGGTCGATGCTGAAGCTGGCGCCGCAACCACAAGCGTCAGTCACGTTGGGATTATCGATCTTGAGGGTCTGATTCAAGCCTTCCCGGGTATAATCGATTTCCACGCCTCGCAGTGCAGTGGCATCGCTCGGATCGAAGTAAACCTGGACACCATTATCCAACGTCATGGAAATGTCGGTCTGTTCCGGTGCATCGATTTCGTCGAGGCTATACATAAACCCGGAACAACCACTTTCTTTCAGACTGATACGCACGGCCTGGCCGCCCTTGCGATTGAGCTGATCACGGAAATGTTTCGCCGCAGCCTGCGTAATTGTGATGGTGTCGGTCAAATTAAAGGTATTCACACTCATTTGCTTTCACCTGCCTATGTTTACATATTCGATTAATGACATTCCGTTACAACAACATCCGCTTAACTTTTTCCAGGGCTTCAAATAACCGATCCACCTCTTCCACCGTATTATACAACGCGAACGAGGCACGCACCGTACCAAAAATATCGTATTGCGCCATGATAGGCTGTGCACAGTGATGACCCGTTCGAACCGCGATGCCCTGCTGATCCAGCAACATGCCAATATCCGATGCGTGTGCGCCATCGAGTAAAAAGCTGAACACACCGGCGGTGACATTCGCCTCGCCGACTCTGATCAGACCGTCAAAACCGGCCGCCTTTTCTGCCGCATGATTCAAGACGTTGGCTTCATGGTCTGCAACCGCCACGCGATCGAGTCCCTGAAGAAAGTCGACCGCGGCACCAAGCCCGATAACGCCGGCAATGTCCGGCGTGCCCGCCTCGAACTTGTACGGCAGGGACTGATACGTGGTGCCGGAAAAGCTCACGGTCTCGATCATTTCACCACCACCCTGCCAGGGCGGCATCGCCTCGAGCAATTCCTCGCGGCCCCACAGCACACCGATACCCGTAGGGCCAAACATCTTGTGCCCGGAGAACGCGTAGAAGTCACAGTTGAGCGCCTGCACGTCGATGGGTGAGTGGGCGACAGCCTGCGCACCATCGATCAACACTTTGGCACCGACTTTGTGTGCTTGTTCCGCAATATCGACGATCGGATTGACCGTTCCCAGGGCGTTGGAAATATGGCTGATCACGACCAGCTTGACGCGATCGTCCAACAGATTGTCCAGGGCCTCCATATCGATGTCGCCGTACGCGGTGACCGGTATAGCCACCACCTGGGCACCCGTCGCCTCGGCAATCATCTGCCAGGGCACAATGTTCGAATGATGTTCCAGTACGGGCACCAATATTTTGTCGCCGGGCGTCAGGTTCGCCCTGCCCCAGCTATTGGCCACCAGATTAATGGCCTCGGTGGTGCCCCGGGTCCAGATAATCTGTTCCGCTCGCGGACTGTTGATAAAGGCCGCCACTTGCTTTCGCGCGGCCTCGAAGGCACTGGTGGCCTTTTCGGCCAGGTAGTGCGCAGCACGATGCACGTTGGCGTTATACGAGCGATAATAATTGCTGATCGCCTCGATAACTTCGTCAGGCTTTTGTGAAGTTGCGGCACTGTCCAGATACACCAGGGGATAGCCATTTACTTCCTGATGAAGAATCGGAAATTCCCGGCGTATCGCATCTACATCGAACGCGGGACTGCCGGATGTTGCCGCCGTGTCTGCCTGTGTCATGCGATATGCCTCACTAACCTCTGATCCTGAGCGAACAGGTCTGCAAGCATGGGGCGCAAATAATTGCTGATGCTTTCGTGTTCCAGATGTTCAACCAATTCATTAATAAAACCAAAACTCAACATGACCTCTGCTTCCGTTCTGGATATACCGCGGCTACACAAATAAAACATGGATTCCTCATCCAGTTGGGCTACGGTCGCCCCATGCGCGCATTGTACATCGTCAGCATAGATTTCCAGTTCCGGCTTGGTGTCGACTTCTGCCTTATCGCTGGTCAGCAAATTTCTGTTACTCAATTCCGCCAACGTTTTCTGCGCATTCGGGTGAATATGTATTCGTCCATTGAATACCGCACGCGCCCTGTCACCGATGATTCCACGAAATACTTCCGAAGTGGTGCAATGAGGGACAGCATGTTCGATGCAAGTATGATAATCCACATGTTGTTGATGGCGCGGCAAATAAACACCGTTCAACTCACACTCCGCCCCTTCACCGTGATGATTGACGACCACGTCCACTCGCTTGAGCGTGCTGCCCATGGCCAGATGAAAACTGTTGAGTACAGAGTCCCGGCCGAGACTCGCGTGCACACCGCCAATATGCAGCGCGTTTTCCTGTTCAAGATGCAAACGGTAGTGGTTCAAACGCGTGTTTGCTCCCAGAACCAGCTCTGTCACGCCGTTAGTAAAATTATTCTGCTCGGCGGTATCGCTAACGAAGTGTTCCACAACACTCGCTTCACTGCCCTCGTCCATCACCATAAGCATGCGTTGTGACAGACTGAACGCTTCGCTCTGGGGCATTGTCAACCAGACAATCTGGAATGGCCTGTCTACCCTGGTATTCTTCGCCACGTGCAGGAAGACGCCATCTGTCAGCCAGGTATCGTTCAACGCGGCAAACATATGCTGTTCCCGGTTCGCTACGCTGCCCAGGTGCGCCTTGATTTGCCCGGTTTGCCGATCGCTTGCCTCGGAAAATCTGAGCAATTCCACCCCCTCCGGTAAACTCGTTTCCCGGCTTGATAAGGCAGAACTGTAATGTCCGTTCACGAACACCAGCACAGTGGCATTCAGACCGGCAATCTCGAATTGCCCTCGCAATGTCGACTCGGACACCTCATGGTCTTCCGGGAAACGAGGTTCGCCCAGATAGGCACCGCGTTCCAGTGACCGTAAATTGGTATATTTCCAGGCCTCTGTCTTGCGCGTCGGAAATGTACGCGTCTTCCAGCTCTGTCTGCCTTTCTCGTGCAGATCCTGAAGCCAGGCGGGTGCGTTTTGAGGGCTAAGACGCAGGGCCTCTTCAATGAAGTCACTCATCAAGCCACCTCGGGGTCAAGCCAACCGTAACCTTTTTCCTCAAGCTCGAGCGCCAGAGATTTGTCACCCGACTTGACGATGCGACCACGTGACAATACGTGAACAAAGTCCGGTTCGATAAAGTTAAGCAGTCGCTGGTAGTGCGTAATCAACACAAAGGATCGCTCCGATGAACGCAAGGCGTTTATGCCTTTGGCAACTACCTGCAATGCGTCGATGTCCAGCCCCGAGTCGGTTTCATCCATAATGGCCAAACGTGGTTCCAGCAACATCATCTGCATCAGTTCGTTACGCTTTTTCTCGCCGCCGGAGAAGCCTTCGTTAACGCCCCGCTTCAGGAAGTTCTGATCCAGGTCCGCCGCCTTGCACACTTCGCGCGCCTTCTTCATAAAGGTAACGGAGTCCAGCGCTTCCTCCCCACGATGTTCCCGTTGCGCATCCACTGCCGCTTTCAAAAATTCCATATTACTCACGCCCGGTATTTCAACGGGATACTGGAAGGCCAGAAACAGTCCTGCTCTGGCGCGTTCTTCCGGTGACATCTCAAAGAGATCTTCACCGAGGTACGTGACCTTGCCGCTGGTAACTTCATAACCTTCACGACCGGTCAACACATGGCCAAGAGTACTCTTGCCCGAGCCATTGGTGCCCATGATGGCATGCACTTCACCGGCACCGACTTCCAGGTTGACACCCTTTAAAATTTCCGTATCACCGGCGTTTGCATGAAGCTCCTCAATCGATAACATTACTACTTCTCTCCAAAATTGCGTTATAGCGCGTTTTAGCCAACGGAGCCTTCAAGGCTCACTTCCAGTAACTTGCCTGCTTCTACAGCAAATTCCATGGGCAGCTCCCGGAATACTTCCTTGCAGAATCCGTTAACGATCATCGAGACCGCCTTTTCCGCATCGATCCCTCGTTGCTGACATAAAAACAGCTGTTCATCACTGACCTTCGACGTGGTCGCCTCATGCTCAACCACCGCCGTAGGATTCTTGCTTTCTATATAGGGGAAAGTATGCGCGCCGCATTTGTCGCCAATCAGGAGCGAATCACATTGCGTATAATTGCGCGCGCCCGTGGCACCCGGGTTCATCTTCACCAGCCCGCGATACGAGTTCGAACCTTGCGCGGCTGAAATACCCTTGGAAATAATCGTCGACCGGGTATTTTTACCCAGATGAATCATCTTGGTGCCGGTGTCCGCCTGTTGATAATTGTTGGTCAATGCGACCGAATAGAATTCACCGACGCTGTTGTCACCTTTCAAGACACAGCTCGGGTATTTCATGGTAATAGCAGAACCGGTTTCCACTTGCGTCCAGGAAATCCTGGCATTGGTATGCGCCATACCTCGCTTGGTGACAAAGTTATAGATGCCACCCTTGCCTTCGGCGTCACCGGGGTACCAGTTCTGTACGGTAGAGTATTTGATCTTCGAGTTATCCAGCGCGACCAGCTCCACTACCGCGGCGTGGAGCTGGTTTTCATCGCGCATGGGTGCGGTGCAACCTTCAAGATAACTGACTTCGCTACCCTCGTCGGCGACGATCAGCGTGCGTTCGAACTGACCGGTCTTCGCCTCATTGATTCGGAAGTAAGTGGACAGCTCCATGGGACATTTCACGCCCTTGGGAATATAAACAAAGGAGCCATCGGTAAACACAGCGCTGTTCAATGCCGCGTAAAAGTTGTCCTTCTGGGGTACCACGGTACCGAGATGCTTTTTCACCAGCTCAGGATATTCCTGCACCGCCTCGCTGATGGAGCAGAACAAAACCCCGGCATCGGCCAGTTTCTTTCTAAACGTAGTGCCCACGGACACCGAATCGAACACGGCATCCACCGCGACGCCTGCCAGCATTTCCTGTTCGTGCAAAGGAATACCCAGCTTCTCGTACGTTTCACGCAGCTCCGGGTCAATATCATCCAGGCTCTGAGGCTTGTCGGCCGAACTCTTGGGCGCGGAGTAATAAGAGATATTGTTAAAATCGATATCCGGGTAGTGCACATGTGCCCAATGAGGCTCTACCATTTCCAACCAGGCACGATAAGCCTTCAGGCGCCATTCCAGCATCCATTCCGGTTCATTCTTCTTGGCCGAAATAAACCGGATGACGTCTTCATCCAGACCCGGCGGCAGTGTGTCCGATTCGATATCGGTGACAAAGCCGGCCGAGTACTGTTGGTTGATCAGTGTATCGATTTGTTCAGACATAAACTTCTACTATCCTGTAACTAACGTATGCTCATCGTGTAATGGTGTCGCTGCGGTGTGACCCGCTTCCGTCTCGGGAGCGCTACCAAGCAGGTCCTTTCTAGCAACCAGATCGGCCAGCGAAATACTGTCGAGAAAGTCATAAATGTGTTCACTCAGGTCTGTCCACAGATGATGGGTCAAGCAACGTTCGCCCTGTTGGCAATCTGCTCGCCCGTGGCAGCGAGTGGTATCGACACTT
Source organism: Pseudomonadales bacterium (assembly GCA_040905125.1). Classification (GTDB taxonomy): domain Bacteria; phylum Pseudomonadota; class Gammaproteobacteria; order Pseudomonadales; family Azotimanducaceae; genus JBBDSF01. Next base: position 24,047 of record JBBDSF010000048.1, read on the forward strand.
TCGTTCATGGCATCGATGACCATCGCAACGGTGATGTCGTCAGGCGAACGTCCCAGGCGATAGCCGCCACCGCGACCTCGCGAACTCACGACCATCCCGCTCCTGCGCAGACTCGAAAACAACTGTTCCAGATATGACAGCGAGATACCCTGACGTTCGGCGATGTCAGGCAAGCTCACGGGTGCCTGACTGTCCATCAGCGCCAGGTCCAGCAATGCTGTCATGGCATAATGTGCTTTAGTTGTAATCCTCACCAAAAGGCTCCATTTTCGCCCGTCTCAGATGGCAATATCTCAAACCTGACTAATTTAGTCAAGTATTTAACCAACCTTCTTACTCGGGATTTTCACCCGGCGCTGTATTGCGGTTGCCTTTCCGCGAACGGGCCGCCATGATTTGAATTAGTTGTCGCAATGCATACAGGTGAGGGAATTCATGATCGAAATCCGCCCGGCAGAACCACACGAAATGTCCCAGCTTGGCCTTCTGGCGGCTTACGCCTATGCCGGTGCCTTTGGAGACGGGCCGGACAATATCGTCGCGACGGCAAACCGCCCTGAATGGACCTTGTGTGCCTTTGACCACAATGAAATGGTGGCCAGCTTTTGTACGATTCCGTTCACCATGCGCGCCGTTGACCGTGCCATTCCGCTGGGCGGAATCTCGGCGGTGGGCACGAATCCGGAGTATCGGCGTCAGGGGCTGCTTCGTCAACTCATGAGCCAGGGCCTGGAAGACATGTACTTACAGGGTCGACCGGTTGCTGCCCTGTGGGCCTCTCAGGCGGCCATTTATCAACGTTACCAATTTTCCCTGGCAAGTGTCCTGCGCACCTATACCATTGACACGGTCGACATCAACTTCCACGAGGATCCGGGCATTACGACCACCCTATCCCGGGTTGATCCGGCCGACAATTTCCAGGACGTGAAAGCGATATATAGACAATTCGTGGCATCCAGACTGGGATATCTGCATCGGTCCCAGCCCATGTGGCAAGCCAATACGTTCGACTCCAGCCAGGCGCCTGTGCATCTGGTCCTGGCCAGGGATCCGGCAGGCACTGCGCTGGGATACATGGTTTATACCTTGCGATCCGGACATTCACACCCGGCGCGGGGTCAGGTGATCAAGGTCCGGGATCTGGCATGGCTGACACCCGGTGCCTGGCGGGATCTCTGGCGCTTTGTGGCCGCCCACGATCTGGTGGGCAAGGTACAGTGGGAGAATGCACCCCGAGATGATCCGGCCCCGGAATTCCTTGTGGAACCCAGACTGTTGCAGACCCATGACCGGGAAGGCTACTGGTTCCGCATCGTCGACGTGGCCGGGGCTTTGGCCGGGCGCGGTTATCTCAGCGAAGGCGAGATCAGCCTCGGCATCGCCGATGATTCCATGACACCCTGGAATAACGGCACCTGGCGGCTGCGGATCCACGGGGATGATGCCGAAGTAGAAAAGAGCCAGGCCACGCCGGACATTCAACTCTCATTAAAGGCGCTGGCCTCACTCTACACGGGATTCCGAAGCGCCCATGAACTGGCCCGCTGGGGATTGCTGGAAGGAAGCCCGGAGGCTGTATCCCGCGCAGACAGGCTCTTCAGGACGCCGCATGCGCCTCACTGTCCGGATAATTTCTAAATCTGTCACTTCATTCTTTGACAGAATAAATCCATGAAAAATAACCGGATTTAACATATTGGTTCAAAATCAATATAATAGGCACCACATTCTGGAAAGAGGTAAAACGCTTACAATATGAAAACCTTGCTCAAATTCGAGGCTGACTGGTGTGGACCCTGTAAGCAGGTCGCTCCTGTCATTGCCGACGTCATCGAGAATTACGATGGCGACATTGAGCTGAAGACCATCGATGTGGAAAATCCCGACAATCAGACATTGATGGAAGAGCACGGTGTGCGCGCCGTACCCACTTTTGTTCTCAAGCATGGTGACGAAGTCATCAGCACCCATAAAGGTACGATCAACAGATCGGACCTGAAACAGTTCATTGACGGTGAGATAGACGACGCCAGTATCCCCATGTCCGCCAGGTCTATTTAAGGGGCTCCACGGTTTCTATAACGATCGGCTCAACCGGCATGTTGGGAAACCGGTCAACACGTGCGGTCTCGGCCGCACCAATTTGCTCTACCACATCCATCCCCTCGATGACCTTGCCGAACACGGCATAGCCAAATGTCCGGCACCCGAGTGGCTTATACAATCCTCTTTGCCGCGCCTGCGCCTGTTTTTGCTCGTCTTCTCGCGTGCAACTGTCCGCACTGTGATCCAGGTGGGCGTTGTCGGCCAAATTAATGAAGAATTGGCGCCTGGCGCTATCGATTTCATTAAGGCGCGCCATGGCAACTGTGCCTTTAAGGTTACGCAACCCGTTATCAGCCTCATTAGGTATGGTCTCACCCGCCGGCAACTCTTCGAGTTCAGGCGTATAGCCGCCCCCCTGAATCATAAAGTTGGAGATCACCCGGTGAAAAATGCTGTTGTCATAGGCGCCGGCTTCTACAGACTCAAGGAAGTTTCGCACCGTAATCGGGGCTTTCTCCGGATACAACTCAACGACGATGTCACCCTTTGAAGTGGTAATACGTACATGGGCTTCTTCATTATCTTCGCTCGTTGCCGAAGCCGGGATAGCGAACGGCAAGATTGAAATGGAAGCTGCAAATAGCAATAACCTTTTAAATGTCATCATGGCTAGTCCCTGTACACTTTGGGCGTGGCAAATCCGCCCAGTTCCGCGGCCACCTGGCGCGCGAATTCGATGGTCTGAAGATCGGCCATTTCCCGGCCGACGATCTGTACGCCAATGGGTAACCCCTGCGAGTCAAGTCCCGTCGGTACAATGGTAGACGGCAGATATGTCACGCCGGTCAAGCCGGCCCAGAAAATCTGTTGGAAATAAGGTTGGGGTTCATTATTCACGGTAACTCGTCTTTCACTCATTTGCGGGTTCTGATCGTGGGGGAAAGCGGACGTCACGCACATCGGCGTTAGAACCAGATCGAAATCCTTGAAAAATTCATGCCACGCCCAGCGCAGGTGAGTGCGATTTTCATTGTGCGCGTGCCACTCCCGGTAAAACAGGGTCGACGCGAGCGTGACCCTGGCCAGATCACTGTCATCATCGGGAGCCAGGCGTTGCCGCCGCTCCCAGTTTTGCTGGAACATTTCATCCGGCTGACGTGCCGACAGGGCGGAATGAAGCAGGTTAAGATATTGCTCATGGGAATATGCCGGCGAGAAATTCGGCCGTGCTTCATAATTGAC